>JAFZPY010000131.1 GCA_017552475.1 Bacteroidales bacterium
CATCTCTCCTCTCATGGACGAAGACCTCTCCGCCCTAGCCTCCACAATTTCCGGCCCGGCGGTAGTCTTCCTCAACAATGACTATCTCCCCAAACTCTCCCAGCCTTTTACCAACCGCCCCTACCGCAAAGTGGCAGAATTTCTTCGCCGCGTCAGCAGCTGGACTGCCCTCACGATCAATCCCGGCCAGCGATTCTCCATCACCGCCAGGCCATCCTCAGACCCTGCACCCTCATTCTATGCCAACGTCATCGGCAGCACTGCTCCAGGCGAAGCTCGTTACCCTGAAATGCTCCCCGAATTCACTTCGGAGGCGATATCATTCAGCACCAGCTCCATCCAGACATACATAGACGCCCATCAGCACTACCTTGATGCCAAGGGACGCCTCTCCAGATATGACAAGACGGGCGATCGTCTTGCCCTGCAATACACCCTCAAAGAGGCCGCCGTCGGCACATTCTACCTGCGTGACAGCGCTGCTACCGTCCTCCTCATGCGCTCGTCAAGCAAGCTCCCCGACCAGAAGAAAATCAATCCATCCGATGACGCGACCGCAATTTCAAACCTTCTGGGCACGGCATTCAATGTCCCCGGCGCCACCCATTCCGTCAACATCGGCGAATGGCGCATAATCGGCTCACTCCCGATTGTCACCGCATATTCCGAGGGCTCTCTCCCCGGTGGCACCCTTAAATCACGCCTCTCCTCCGGCGGCCAGTCGGACCTCAATGGCAAAGACCTCGTCTTCACGGCCTATTTCGCTGCCAATGAGGCTCCTTCCCGCATTAAAGACGTCTTCGCCGGCACACTCTCCTCCCGTCTCACCACCCTTGCCGAGCCCGGCTTCTACACCCCCTTCATCCTCACCACGACTCCTCAGGGCTCCAGTCTTACATTCTCCAAATCCCGCATCACCCGGAGCAAGGCCCCCGTACAGGAACGCGACACTACAGTCAATATCCCCACCGGCCCCTTCAAAGTCAAGAACAGCGGCACCGGCAAGATCAATACCTTCTACCAGAACTCCGCTCTGTCCCTCTGCCTTAACGATGAAAACGGAAAGGGCCTCTGGGGCGTCCCCTTCAAGCACCGCCTCTGCGGACGCGTGCAGGAAGTTGATTTCTATGCCAACGGCAAGATTCAATTCCTCTTCGCCGCTTCCGACAAACTCTACCTCATGGACAGGCTGGGCCGCTTTGTCAGCGGATTCCCCGTCTCCCTTGGCAAGGAAGTCAAACTCGGCCCCGATGCCTACGACTTCTCCGGAGCCCACTCATACAGGGCGATGATACTTCACAACGACAACACTCTCGAACTCTACGACCTTCACGGACGCAAAGCCGACGGCTGGCTCGGCATCAAAGCCCCCGAGACCGTCAAGGACCTGCCTTCCCTTATTGAAGTGAAAGGCAAAAAATACTGGATCGTACGGACATCCATCAGGACCCTCATCTACCCGTTCAACGGTGGTGATACCCTCACCAAAGCCGATGGCGACAAGATGATTCGTCCCGATGCAGAGTTGACCGTCACCCCCAAAGGCACCCTTTCTGCCGCATGCTACGACGGCAAGGTCCGCGAAATCAAATTGTAAAATCACCTAATCATCTTCTTATGGAATTCAGATCAGTCAACAAGCTCATCGAAAAGAGTTTCAAGGAGCATTGGGAAATTCCCGCTCTTTCAAACTACCAGGGAGTCACTCTCTGTTACCGTGATGTAGCCCGACGTATCGCCAAGCTCCACATCGCATTTGAACAGTGCGGCCTCAAACGAGGTGACAAAGTGGCCATCTGCTCACGCAACCAGGCCAACTGGGGCGTAAGTTTCCTCGCCACCCTGACCTACGGCGCAGTCGCTGTCCCCATCCTGCATGAATTCAAACCAGGCAACATACATTACCTTGTCAATCACTCTGAGGCCAAGGTTCTCTTTGTCGACGACGTTATCTGGGAAGGACTGTCTCCCGAAGAGATGCCCGACCTCTACGTGGTCGTACAGATCAACACCTTCAAGTTCCTCTACGAAAAGGATGAAGAGCTTCTCAAAGTGCGCGAGCATCTCAACGAGTCCTTCGGCAAGAAATACCCGGACAATTTCGGCCCCGCTGACCTTGACTACTACGAGGACAGTCCCGAAGAGCTGGCGGTCATCAACTACACTTCCGGCACCTCCGGCTTCTCCAAGGGCGTCATGCTTCCTTACAGGTCGCTCTACTCCAATATCCAGTTTGCGATTACAGATGCCGAGCCCCAGCTTAGCGCCGGTATGAACGTAGTTTCCATGCTGCCTTCAGCACACATGTACGGCATGATGTTCGAGTTCCTCTTCGAGATGACCGTCGGCATGCACGTCCATTTCCTCACGAGAGTCCCGAGCCCCAAGATCATCATGCAGGCATTTGCCGACATCCAGCCGGATGTAATCATCGCAGTGCCTCTTATTATAGAGAAAGTCTATAAATCCAAACTCAAGCCAGTCATCGACAAGACAAAGCTTCTGCTGAAAGTACCCTTTGTCGACGGCATCATCGGCAAGAAATTCAGCGATGAAATCACCAAGGCTTTCGGCGGACGCTTTGAAGAAGTCATCCTCGGCGGTGCGGCTTTCAATCCTGAAGTGGAGAAGTTCTTCAACAAGATCGGCTTCCACTATACCGTCGGCTACGGCATGACCGAATGCGGCCCTATCATCTGCTATGCCCACTGGGACAAGGCAAAGGTCGGCTCCTGCGGCCGTCCTGCCCTTAACATGCAGATCCGCATAGACTCTTCCGATCCCCGCAACATCCCCGGTGAGGTCCAGGTATCCGGCCCTAATGTTTGCCTTGGCTACTACAAGAACGAACAGGCCACCAAGGATGTATTCACCGAAGACGGCTGGTTCCGCACCGGCGACATGGGCGTCATTGACGAAGACGGTTACCTCTTCCTCAGGGGCCGCTCCAAGTGCATGATTCTCGGCCCTTCCGGACAGAATATCTATCCCGAAGAACTCGAAGCCGTCATCAACAACTTCAACTATGTGGTAGAGTCCCTCGTCATTGAGGACGACGGCAGCCTTACCTGCCTTATCTATCCTGACTATCATCAGGCTGAGCTTGACGGCATAACCCGTGACGACCTCGAAAAGAGACTCACCGAGGCTCTTCCGACCATGAATTCACAGCTCCCCAACTACGCACGGATCAAGAAACTCGAATTCCTCCCCGAGGATTTCGAGCGCACACCCAAGAAGAGCATCAAACGTTATCTTTACCAGAGAAACTAATGGAAAAGTTCGATCGCAGCTATCTTGAAATGGCCTCCGTATGGGCCCGTAATTCATATTGCAAACGACGCCAGGTCGGTGCTCTCCTCGTGAAGGACCGCATGATCATATCCGACGGCTACAACGGCACCCCATCCGGATTCGAGAACAACTGCGAAGATGCGGACGGGGTCACCAAGCCCTACGTTCTTCATGCCGAGGCCAATGCCATCACCAAAGTGGCCAAGTCCGGCAACAGCAGCCAGGACTCCACGCTCTATGTCACGGCCGCTCCGTGCATGGAGTGCGCCAAGCTAATCATACAGGCTGGCATAAAACGTGTTGTATATCGCGACGAATACCGGCTCACGGACGGAATTGACCTGCTCCGTCGTGCCGGCATCATAGTCGAACAAATAGAAGACAAGTAGCATGAACTCCCGTCACGGTACTATCATCCAACTTATCGTCGGTATTGTACTCGGCGTACTGGTCACCCTTGCCACCATTCGCGTGACCGATACCAAACGCATGAAAGACGCTAAATACGGCAACTGGCGCAAGCTGAACCTCATCCTCGACCAGGTGGACAGAAACTACGTGGATACGGTGGATGTCGTCAAGATGACCGATGCCGCCGTGACCGCCGCTCTTGCTAAGCTCGATCCGCATTCGGTGTATATGCCTCCGGTCCAGCTCCAGCAGTCTGAGGCCGATCTTGCCGGCAATTTCGACGGCATCGGCATTCAGTTCAACGTGCCCAATGACACGGCTATCGTGCTTGAGGTCATACCGGGAGGTCCGTCTGAGAAGGTCGGATTACAGCCCGGCGACCGTCTCCTCAAGGTGAATGATATAGTGATTGCGGGTGTCAAATATCATCAGGACAGTATCGTACGTCGTCTCAAAGGTCCTGCCGGGACTAAAGTCAATGTGACCGTAAAGAGAGACAAGGAAGTGATCCCCTTTGACATTACACGCGGCAAGATTCCCGTTCACAGCATTGATGCTGCGTTCATGATCAACGACACCACGGGATATATCCGTCTTTCCAAATTCTCCCGCACTACATATCAGGAGTTCTCCACCGAATCACTCAAGCTTCTCGGTCTCGGCATGAAGCGCCTGATCTTCGACCTTCGTGAAAATACCGGTGGCTACTTCGACCAGGCCCTCCGTCTCTCCAACGAGTTCCTTGAGCGCAAGGACGATATAGTATATATGGAAGGACGCAACCGCAAGAAAGAGGACTACCGTGCCGACGGCAAGGGCATCCTGAAAGATATAGGCCTCACCGTCCTGATAGATGAGAATTCCGCATCCTCCAGCGAGATTTTCGCCGGAGCCATTCAGGACAACGACAGGGGAGTGATTGTCGGACGCCGTTCATTCGGCAAGGGCCTCGTGCAGGAACCGATATACTTTACTGACGGTTCAGGTGTCAGACTCACCGTCGCCCGTTTCTACACGCCCTCAGGCCGGTGCATTCAGAAGCCATATGGCGATGACTATGACTACGACATCTACAACAGGTATGTAGGCGGAGAAGTATTCTCTGTCGATAGCATCAAGGTCAATAAGAACGATGTTCACACCACATCTCACGGCCGTACGGTATATGGCGGCGGCGGCATCGTGCCGGATATCTTTGTTCCGGTTGACACGACGAGGGCGTCAGCTTTCTATCTTGCATGCAACCGCAAGGCCATACAGATGAGATATGCATCTGCAATGTTTGACAAATACCGCAAGAGGCTTCTTGAAATTGACAACTTTGAAGAAATGGACCGCTTCCTGTCACGCATGAATATACCGTCCTCTTTCGTCGCTTTTGCCACGAAGGAAGGAATCGTGCCTGCCAGGGGAGAATGGGCCCGGTCTGAAGCCTATCTTCTTCCCCAGCTCAAGGCCCTTGTGGCCAGATATTCCAAACTTGGGGAAAATGCCTTCTATAAATACTATCTGCCCGTAGATGAGACGGTGAATGTTGCCCTGCGCTCTTCTTCTGAGGTGAGCTATTGAGCTATAAAGGAGTAGACAATGCTTCCCTGCTGACGCGCGGGAGCGGTGGCAGATGCACTGAAGCGGGACAGGCGTGCGGCACGCACGGCGAACTCGCGAAGGCATCTGTCCGACGATGACGCCGCGTCAACGACTCTGGCGTCCATCACTCTGCCAGAATTGTCCACGGAAATGGATACGGTGACTTGTCCGGCCCCCATACAGCGGTACGCAGGTATCGGAAGTTTGCTGGCTTTGCGGCCTTCGAGTGTCCATGAAAGGACAGAGGGACCGCTGTAAGCCTTTTTCTTTTCTTCCTTCTTGTTTTCTTTCTTGGGTGCAGGCTTGCTGATATCCGCAAAATCATCGTCTTTCTGATTCTGGCCGTCAAGAAGTTCTTGCTTTAGCCGCTCCGCATCTTTGTAGAGTTGCTCCGCGTCGGTGTTGCGGTCGTCCTTTAAAGTCTGTTCGGAAGCATTGACGGTGACATTGCGTACTGGTGCACCTGCATTGACTTCAGCTGCCGCGAGCATCTGCTCCAGTTTGTCTATCGCCGACTGGTGCAGTTCCTCCTTGCGCTGCTTTTCCTCTTTACGTTCTTGCGCCGAGAAGTCCAGGAGGAAAGAGTTGCCATTACGTACGGTACTCCTTATCTGACAGGCCAGCAATACAATTATCACCGCGAGATGTATTATTGCAGTGATATATAAACCGGCTTTCTCGTCGTTATTGAACTTTTTCACTTTATTTTTTTATTCTCTGGAGGGCGTTTTCTATTGTGGTGGTGATAACGTCAATTGCTACCTGGTTGTGACCGCCCTGGGGCACTATGATGTCGGCATTGCGTTTGGAGGGCTCGATGAACTGGAGATGCATCGGTTTCACGGTATCCTGATAGTGGGTAATCGCAGTGTCTATTGTACGGCCGCGTTCAGCTATATCGCGAACAATGATGCGCATCAGGCGGTCATCGGCATCAGCGTCTACGAAAATCTTGATGTTCATCTGGTCACGGAGCTCTTTGCACGTGAAGATGAGGATGCCCTCGACGATGATTACTTCTGCGGGCTCTACCGTAATGGTCTCAGTCTTGGAACGGCTGCAGGTGATATAGGAGTAGACGGGCTGCTCGATGGCCTTGCCCTGCTTGAGCTCTCTCACCTGCTGGCACAGTAGCTTCCAGTCGATGGCGTCGGGGTGGTCGAAGTTGATCTTCTGCCTCTCTTCTATGGGAAGGTGGCTTGAATCCTTGTAGTAGGAATCTTGGGGAATCACTACTACGCGACCGCTTAGTTGTCTGGTGATGGCTTTTACAACGGTGGTCTTGCCTGAACCCGATCCACCTGCGATACCGATAACGAGCATGGATGAAAAATTTAGAATTCAGCGTTTTTGGGAGTACGGGGGAACGGAATGACATCGCGGATGTTGCTCATGCCGGTGACGAATAGGAGCAGGCGTTCGAAGCCGAGACCGAAGCCGCTGTGGGGAACTGTGCCGTAGCGGCGGGTGTCGATATACCATTCGAGGTTTTTGCGTGACATTCCGAGGTCGGAGATGCGCTTTTCGAGCTTTTCAAGTGATGCTTCCCTCTCGGAGCCGCCGATGATTTCGCCGATCTTCGGGAAGAGGATGTCCATGCCGCGAACTGTCTTACCATCTTCGTTCTGCTTCATGTAGAAAGCTTTGATGGCCATAGGGAAGTCCGTGAGGATGACGGGCTTGCCAAAGTGCTTCTCCACGAGGTATCTCTCATGCTCGCTCTGGAAATCCGTGCCCCAGTGTACAGGGAATTCGAATTGCTGTCCTGCAGCGATGGCTGCCTCGAGGATGGACACAGCTTCGGTGTAGGTGACTCTCTGGAACTCGATGCCCACAACGCTGCGCAGACGTTCGATAAGCCCGTCGTCGTATTTGTCGTTGAGGAACTGGAGATCTTCCATGCAGTGGTCAAGAGCCCATTGTACGAGGTATTTGACGAACTCTTCTGCGAGCTCCATATTGTCTTCGATGTCGTAGAATGCCATTTCAGGCTCTATCATCCAGAACTCTGCAAGGTGTCTGGGAGTGTTGGAGTTCTCAGCGCGGAATGTCGGTCCGAAGGTGTAGATTTCACCTACGGCCGTAGCACCGAGCTCGCCTTCAAGCTGACCGCTCACGGTGAGGCTTGTCTTCTTGCCGAAGAAATCCTTGGAGAAGTCGACCTTGCCGTCGTGTGTGGGGACGTTGGCGAGATCCATGGTGGTCACCTGGAACATGTCGCCTGCACCCTCTGCATCAGATTCCGTGATGAGGGGAGTGTGGAGATAGACGAAACCTTTGTTGTTGAAGAAGGTGTGGATGGCATAGGCCATCTGGTTGCGGATGCGGAGAATCGCTCCGAAGGTATTGGTTCTGAGTCTGAGGTGCGCTACTGTGCGAAGGAACTCAAGCGAGGTGTCCTTTTTCTGGAGAGGGAACCGCATGGGGTCGCATTCGCCGTAGACAGTGATCTCTGAAGCCTGTATCTCAACAGCCTGTCCGCTTCCGATGGAAGGAACAAGTTTGCCGGTGACTCCGATGCTGGCACCTGTAGTGACAGTCTTGAGTATATCTTCGCTAATCAGGGAAGTGTCTGCCACTACCTGGATATTATTGATGGTAGAACCGTCGTTGAGGGCGATGAATTTTACTTGTTTGTTGCCTCTCTTTGTCCTGACCCATCCTTTGGCCAGAACCTCTTTGCCCGGCTCCATGCTGAGCAGGGCTCGTACTTTGGTTCTTTTGAGTGTTTCCATATATCTGTGAAGTTCTTAGTCGATAAATTTCACAAATATAGCCTTAAAAAAGGAGGTGACCAAAATTTTTGGTCACCTCCTTTGAAGGGATATCAAGCAGGGGATTAGTCCTCTGCCGGCTTTCTGGCTGAGTACATGATTTTCAGCGCTGAGCAGCGACGAAGCTCTTGCTTAACGTCTGAGACAATACCCATACGGACGTCCTGGTCGCAACGGATTACGGTCGTCATGTATGAACGGTCTGCCTCGCTCATCGCGTCACGTTCTGCAGCGATGAAGTCGCGGATTTCATCTATGTTCTTGAAAGAATCATTGAGCTGGATACGTGCTTCGGTACCGAATGTAGACTGAAGGCTACGGATAGGGGCGCCGATGTTGATGTATGAAGCAAGGTCCTTTCTCTCAAGTTTAACTACCTCGGAGGCTACAGGTACTTTGACCTGAACTTTGTTCTCGGTCTCACGCATCTGGGTAGTCACCATGAAGAAGAACAGGAGCATGAACACGATATCGGAGAGTGAACCCGATGACAATGCGGGAACCTCTTTTTTGTTGCTTGCACTACCGAATTTTGACATAGTTCTATCTCCTATACTTTATTTTTTGGTGACATCCTTAGGCTCAGCCTCTGAGATGTTCTGAGGGATTGCTGTCTTGACAATTGACTGCTGCTCTTCGGTGAGGGAGATGAAGGGACGGCCGTATGCCTGGCGTGAGAAATCATCACGAAGCTCGTTGACGGCTTTTACAAGCTCGTTCTGAGCGGCAATGTACGCCTGATACGATGTACCGCGGTCGTTCTGAAGGGAAATAACGCCCTTTGAGATCGGGTACTGGCCATAACCCGGGATATCAGTCATCTCCTTCTCAGGAAGATTGGGGTCATTGGCAGGATTGGTAAGGAACTCTTTGATCTTATCTTTCAATTGGCTTATTTCCAGGGCTTCAGTACCGGCAAAAAGTCTATCGGATGCGTTAATACGTACGATGATGATGTTACGACGATTAACCTTCTGGTCCTGTGCCTGCTTGCTGTCAGGGATAGGAGGCAGACGACGCTGCAGACCTGACTGGTCTCCCATGGTTGTGGTCATGAGGAAGTATCACAGCAGCAGGAATGCGATGTCGGCCGTAGAACTTGAATTGATTGCAGGTGTTTTTTTCTTGCCCATGGCTTATGCTTTTTTGCCACGCAGACTCATGATTATCTCACCGGCAACGATGGCTACGATAGCGCCGACGCCGAGGAAATAAGTGAGGTTGAGCATGGTGTCAGTAAGTTTGAGTTCTGATGCAGTAGGAAGCTTGGTTCCTGTGTAGCCGATAGCAGGTGCTCCGGAGGCTAAGAGGTATGCAACGAGGCATACTGCGCCGACGCCGGCAACCACGTAGACAATCTTGATAAGACTCTTCGGGTTGTTCTTCGCCATGACGTATAGTCCCACGAGAACCACTGCGGCTATCGCAAGCCCAAGTATCGTGTAGGCCCATCCGAGGAGGACGTTTACAGCGGCGTCACTGAAGTCTACGGCAAAGCCCCAGACAAGCAGGCACACGCTGAGAACGAGCAGTCCTACGAGGATCCATGTGATGATCTTGGAATAAAACGGTCTTTCCATTATTGACTGTCTTAAAGGTTATTATTTGGATTTCTTGGTAAGGATATCCACGAAACGGATAGAAGCGTCCTCCATGTCGATGGAGAGAGAGTCAATCTTGGCGAGGATGTAGTTGTAGAATACCTGAAGGATCATGGCTACGATGAGACCGCCGACGGTTGTGATGAGGGCGACCTTCATACCACCTGCAACGATGTTCGGGGAGATGTCACCGGCAGACTGGATGGCGTCGAAGGCCTGGATCATACCGATAACGGTACCAAGGAAACCGAGGGACGGTGCTATGGCGATGAAGAGGCTGATCCATGAAAGGCCGTTCTCCATGAGGCTCATCTGAACGCCGCCGTAGGAAACGATGGTCTTTTCTACAACATCAACACCCTGATCTGCGCGAAGGAGACCCTGATAGAAGATGCTTGCTACAGGACCGCGGGTATTGCGGCATACCTCCTTGGCCTTCTCGATGCCGCCGTTTGCGAGGGCTGCCTCAACGTTTTCGAGAAGCTTAGTGGTGTTGGTCTTGGAAAGGGCGAGGTAAAGGATACGCTCGATAGAAAGTGCAAGACCGAGGATAAGGCAGATGATAACGAGGCTCATGAAGCCAGCACCACCTTCAATGAACTTGGTCTTGAGGGCCTGGTGTAGAGGAACGTCCTCACCTGAACCTGCGAAGAGATCCTGCGGGCTGGCGGGAGCTACCTGCTCTGTGGCTGCTGCCGGAGCGGCTTCTTCTTCCTGAGCTGAAGCGATTTGTGCAGAAAGGGTCATGAGACCGGCTACTGCCAAAAACATGAAAAACTTTTTCATAATCGTTTTTGTGTGTTTGATAATTTGATTAAAGTATTAAAATTGTTTAATTTCCTTATGCGAGGGAGGCTTTTGACACACCCACGAAAACTCGTGCAATTTAGCAATTAATTTTCAAATAACAATATTTAATCGCTTATTTCTCCTTTCAGATTGCGCTGCATTACGTCTTTTACCCATTCGTTGTCGTCGCTTCGGCCCATCAGGTAAAACAGTTTGGCCAGAGCGCTTTCCGTAGTGCTGTCATGTCCGCTTATGACCCCAGCGCGGGACATCGCCTTGCCTCCGGCATAGATGTCCATATCAACGGTGCCGGCGAGGCACTGGGTCACGTTGACAAGTATCTTGCCGAGTGCTGATGCTTCCTTGACTATATCGAGGAACCATGCTGCGGACGGAGCGTTGCCTGAACCGTAGGTCTCGATAATGACCGCCCGGGTCTCCGGGGCGCATAGGAAGTAACGCACGACTTCCGGGGTGATGCCTGGGTGCATCTTCAGGATTGATACCCTGGTGTCGAGCCGCCCTGCGACCGTGACGGGCTGGTACCAGTCACGAGGTTTGCGGATGGCGTCGGTGTTGTAACGAATGTTGATGCCCACTTCGGCAAGGAGCGGATAGTTGGGCGAGGAGAAAGCGGCGAAGTTTTCAGAGCTGACCTTGGTGGCGCGGTTGCCCCTCATGAGTTTTGAATTGAAATAAATGCACACTTCCGGGACGATGGCATGGCCGGAGGCGTCTTTGGCCGAAGCTATCTCGACGGCGGAGATGAGGTTCTCCTTGCCGTCGGTACGCGGCACGCCGATGGGCAGCTGGCTGCCGGTGAAGACCACCGGTTTGGCCAGGCCGTCGAGCATGAAGCTGAGCGCCGAAGCTGAATATGCCATCGTATCGGTACCGTGCAGTATCACGAAACCGTCGTAGATGTCGTAGTTTTCTTTGATGATGCCTGCAATCTTAAGCCAGAATCCCGGTTCGACGTCGGAGGAGTCGATCGGCGGATCGAAGGTGAATGAGTCTATCTTCATTGCGAACTTGCCGAGCTCCGGCACTTCATCGAGAATCTGCGAGAAGTCGAAGGGCTTCAAGGTCTGATCATGAATGTCTTGCTTCATGCCGATGGTCCCGCCGGTGTAAATCAGCAGAACTGAGGATTTCCTCTTTGTCATATTCCGAAAAGTTTGCGGGCGTTGTCCGTGGTGGTCTCCTCCACCTCGGCGACGTCGATCTGTTTTTGCTGAGCTATCTTTTCCGCTATGAGCGGGATGTATGCGCTTTCGTTACGTGTGCCCCTGTGGGGTGTAGGGGCGAGGTACGGGCAGTCGGTCTCTAGCAGAATCCTGTCCAGCGGGATTTTCTTGATCGTCTCGGCAAGCGAAGCGTTCTTGAAGGTCACGACACCGCCGACTCCTACATAAAAGTCACCGTATTTCAGCACTTGCATGTAGGATTCATGACTGAGACTGAAGCAGTGAAGGTCGCCTCTCAGGTGCAGGTGTGCGCAGTCGGCCAGAATGCGGATGAAGTCTTCCGTGGCATCCCTGAGGTGGATGTTCACGGGCAGATCCCAGGCGGCAGCCAGTTCGAACTGCTCGCGGAGGGCCTGCTTCTGCTGTTCGCAGAATTCCCTGCCCTCGTGGTAGTCGAGCCCGATCTCGCCGATGGCCACGATGCCTCGGTCTCGGTATGGGAGCATCGCTTCAATCTCACTGCGCCACTCCTTGTTCACCGAACCGGGGTACAGCCCGAGCATCGGATACAGTACGTCGGGGAACTTCTCCGTGAAAGAGAACATCGCTTCCCTCCCGGCGCTGTCGATATCGGCCTGGATCATCTTGCCGACGCCGGCCGCGACAGCCCTTCCGACTGCCTCCGCGGCATCGTCTCCGAACGCCTCGTCCGTATAATGCGTATGCGTATCAATGTACATGACGACAAATTTACGCATTTTTTATGTTTACCGCGCATCTTTGCATCAAATCGATATTGATAAATCCTTCCGCTTCCAACCGCGATGCGCACATCCACACATCCGGATACTCAAGACCTGTCTTGCGGCACAACCCGTCCACCCCGATACCCCTGTACTCAATTATCATTGAAAGCACCCTGATAAGCATCTCGGTCATCTCCGGCGGCGTCCTGCCGCGGAAATACGTCTCCGCCCGTGCACGCAAATCATCTTTCTCCCGCCTCCCGTCAAACCCCAGCCCCAACTTCTCCACCAGGTCCCATACGTCAAATATGGCCTCTGCCCTTTGCGACCGGATGAGAGACAGGCATCCTTGCGAGCACTCGTCATCCACCCTCCCGGGCAGCGCATACAAGTCCCTGTTGTAATCAGTCGCAAATGCTGCCGTGTGCATGCTGCCGCCCTTTAACCGGGATTCAATCACAATCACCGCACTGCTCAATCCCGCGATAATCCTGTTGCGCCGAAGGAAATTATACGCCACAGGCATGCATCCGGCGGGATAATCCGTCACAAGCGCACATCCTTCTGACGAAGCCATCCTGCCTGCAAAATCAATATGCCTCCACGGGTAGACTATATCAATCCCGCTTGCCATCACGCCTATTGTCGGCAATCCTTTCTCCACTGCCGTACGGTGTGCAATAATGTCTGTCCCATACGCCAATCCGCTAACAATCACCGGCTTCACGCTGGCTTCTGCCAACGCGCACGTAATGCGCCTGCACCACTCCTCACCGTAACGCGAAATCCTGCGCGTCCCGACTATGGCAATGGCCGGCCTCGAATTGAAAATCTCCCACGGCGGCGACACTCCCTTGTAATACAGTCCGACAGGCGGGTCGGGAATCTCCCTCAGCAGCCTGGGATAATCATCATCCGCAATGCTGATGAATCCGGCCCCCTTTTCCCTGATCTTTTCCAATTCTCTCTCCGCGTCTTCCAATGCTCTCCCGCAAATCATCTCCGCTTTTGGGGAATCTCTTCCCAGCAGAATCCTGATTTCCTCCGGATCAGCGTCGAATACTGCCGAGGCTGAGCCGAAATGCCGGCAAAGCTCCAGCCCGACGGCCGGAGTGTACCCGAAAATCATGTTGAGCGCGCAGTAACATAGCCTTTCTCTTTCATCCATACCTCTTGTGTTTTCTGCAAATATATATGGTAAATCCGCCGGGTCGCTCAAGGCGTCGGCGGATTTATACGTTTCTTAGTTGTTTTAGCTGTTTTTTAATGAAACAACGGCTGAAACAACATTATACTATAAGGAGAGCGTCTCCATAGGGTCCGAACTTGTAGTCGTTCTCAAGAGCCTGTGCGTAGGCTTCCATGACCATCTTGTAGCCGCCGAAGGCTGCTACGGACATGAGCATGGTGGAGAGTGGAGTGTGGAAGTTGGATACTATGGCATCGGGAATGGCGTACTGGTAGGGAGGGAAGATGAACTTGTTGGTCCATCCGTCGAAGGCGTTGACTTCGTGTGTGGTGGTGACGTAGGTCTCAAGACCTCTCATCACAGTGGCGCCGACGGCGAGAACTTTGTGACCTCCGCGTTTGGCTTTATTGATATGGGCGGCGGCATCTTCGGTGATGATCAGGCGCTCTGAGTCCATGCGGTGCTTGGAGAGGTCTTCCACATCGACGGTGCGGAAGTGGCCGATGCCCATATGCACGGTGATGAAAGTCTTCTCGATATCCTTGAGGATCATCCGGTTGAGGAGCTCGCGGCTGAAATGTGCGCCTGCGGCCGTCATTGCAACTGCGCCTTCCTTGTCGGCGAAGATAGTCTGTTAGTTTTCAGCATCTTCAGGTTCGGGTTTGGCCTTGACCCACTGGGGAAGGGGCGTCTCTCCGAGGGCGAAGAGGGCCTGCTTGAATTCTTCGTAGGGTCCGTCGTAGAGGAAACGGAGGGTGCGGCCGCGGGAGGTGGTATTGTCAATCACCTCGGCGACGAGACTCTCGTCGTCTCCGAAATAGAGTTTGTTGCCGATACGGATCTTGCGGGCGGGATCTACGATGACGTCCCAGAGGCGCTGCTCTCTGTTCAACTCCCTGAGCAGGAATACCATGATGTCGGCGCCGGTTTTTTCCTTCTTGCCATAGAGACGGGCGGGGAATACCTTGGTGTCGTTGAGGACAAAGATGTCACCTTTGCCGAAGTAATCTATGATGTCCTTGAACTGTCTGTGTTCGATGGAACCGTCTTCCTTGTGAAGGACCATGAGTTTGCATTCGTCGCGCCATCTCGGTGGGTTCTGGGCAATACGGTCCTGGGGAAGTTCGAAGTTGAATTGAGAGAGTTTCATGTATGATATTGATGTTTGCGATACTTATATTATACTCCCTTTTCCCGGATAAAGTTTCATTTTCGGGAGGGGAATGTCAGATTTTTGCCTCGCGGAACACTTCAAGTATGGAAGGGTATGTGTTTTTAAGGAACGGGGGAAGGCTGGATTTGGCCACCCAGGCGGCTTTGGCAATGTCTTCTTCGCGCTGTGGAGTGAGGTTGGTGGGGTCGGTATAGAGCATGTCATACCACCAGGTGTGCTTGAGGTGCCAGATGTCGCCACGGATGTAGCAGTGGTCGGTGACGCAGATGAGTTCCCTCAGGCGGAGCTGGTCGACCCCGGTCTCTTCCTGGACTTCCCTCATGGCGCAGGTCTCGATGTCTTCGCCTTCTTCAAGATGACCTTTGGGGAGGTCCCAGAGCCCGCTTCTGGATATGAGAAGATAATCTCCGCGGCGGTTGGATACGAGCCCTCCGGCGGCGGTCACTTCCTTGAATTCCTCGCAGATTCGTCTGTATGTCTTCTCGATGTCTTCGGAAGGGATGTAGATTCTCGCGAGGGTGGCCGAGTTCTCAAACATGCCGATCAGCGCGTGGAGGTCAATCTTGTCTCCGACATGGAATTCGACCGAGTTGGGGTCGGCAAGCAGTTCATCCTCGGGAGAGCATATTACGAGGCATCTCTTTTCAAAATATATCTTGTGCATTTACTGCGATAATTGTTATCTTTGTGAGTTGCAAAGTTAACAAAATATGCAGACAGTAGAAAGAACACTTGCATCCTCAATGCTCGAAATAGGAGCTGTGCTCCTCCGCCCTGACGAGCCCTTTATCTGGGCATCCGGCTGGCATTCCCCCATTTATACCGACAGCAGGCGCATCATATCCGTGCCGTCGCTCCGTTCATACGTTGCTGACGCGATCACCGAAAAGGTGCGCAGCCTCTATCCGGAGGCTGACGTGGTGGCCGGAGTGGCCACCGGAGCCATTGCTCACGGAGCCCTCGTGGCCGACCGCCTCGGAAAGCCTTTTATATATGTCCGTTCAAAGCCGAAGGATCACGGCACAGGCTCCCAGGTCGAGGGTATGCTCGCACCCGGAGCGAAAGTGGTCGTGATTGAGGACATGGTGTCAACCGGCAAGAGCAGCCTCGAAGCGGTGGACGCTTTGCGTCAGGCCGGCGCCGAGGTGCTCGGAATGATTGCGATATTTACATACGGGTTTGACCTTGCGGCTGAAAGGTTCGCGGAAAAACACGTCCCCCTCAACACCCTATCCGACTACAATGCCATCGTGGAGGTGGCCCGCGAGACAGGGTATATCAAGGAAGAATATTACGACATCCTCAGGGAGTGGAGGTCTTCACCTTCCACCTGGCAATAGACAGTGAAATGACAGAATTCGAAAGTAAACACGGCATAGTATCCAGACAGCCCGCGGAATTGTTCATGGTGTTCACCGATATGCGCAATTTCCTTGCGTTCGTACCGGAGGACAAGAAAAAGGACGTCACGGCCGACTTCGATACGATCAGCGCTACCGTACAGGGCTTCAACATCGGCGTCAAGGTGGATGAGAGAGTCCCTTACTCACGCATTGAGTTCGTGGACTGCGGGGCTCCGTTCGAGTTTCGCCTCGTCATGTTCTTCGACGCTGCGGATGGCGGCAAGACTGATTTCCACATCAAGCTTTGCGCCGATCTCAATCTCATGATGAAGATGATGCTCGGCAGCAAGATAAAGGAGGCTATGAACAAGGTCGTGGACGGGCTTGTGGATGTGTGCGACGGCAAGATGCCGGAGGGTTTTGACCCTTCCAAATTCAATATGAATGGATAGGATTCCCGATGGGTTCGTTCCGATGCTGGAGGAGGCCGTGGGGCAGGATAATGCCCGCACGGTGCTGGAGGCTTTGGCCTCGGCGCCGTCGGTGTCTGTGAGATTGAACCCTTCGAAGTTGAAAGAGTTGCCGTTTGACGGAGGAGAGAGGGTGCCATGGAGTCCGTATGGGTTTGTTTTGAAGGAGAGGCCGGTGTTTACGCTGGATCCGTTGTTCCATGCGGGGTGCTATTATGTGCAGGATAGCAGCGCGATGTTTGTGGGGGAGGTGTTCAGGAGGGTACTTGGATCCTCGGTCCAAGGGCCAGGGATGACGAAAGGCAGGTCGGGGGTGATGAGTGTGCTGGACCTGTGTGCGGCGCCGGGAGGGAAGACGACGGACATTGCCGCATCGCTAAGGGAAGCGTGCGGGGACGGGTTCGTTGTTGTTGCAAATGAGGTGATGAAAGCCAGGCTGGGTGCTCTCAGGACGAATGTGGCGATGTGGGGTGATGACAGGGTCGGCGTTGTCTCGAAAGATCCGGGAGCGTTTCCGAAGGTGCCGTTGTTCGATATTATCGTTGCGGATGTGCCATGTTCCGGGGAGGGAATGTTCCGTAAGGATGAGAAGGCCGTGGAGGAGTGGTCGGAGAGGACGGTGGATTTTTGTGCCGCGCGCCAGAAAAGGATCGTGTCTGATATTTGGCCTGCGCTGAAGCCGGGTGGTGTGTTTGTGTATTCGACATGTACGTTTAACCGTAGGGAGAATGACGGGAATGTGAGGTGGATTGCTGATGAGCTGGGCGCCGAAGTGCTGGATCTGGGTGATGTGTGCGGTGTGTTCAGGACTGAATGCGGGTATGCGCTGTTGCCGGGACTGGTGCCTGGAGAGGGTCAGTATGCGGCTGCGCTCGTAAAGGACGGTGATTTTTCCGGCAGGGCCAGAGATGTGTTGAAGGAAGTGGGAGCCGTGAGTCCTGTGGAGGCGTTGCCTGATGTGCCCGGTGTCGAGTTGCCGCTGGAGGATGCGCTGCGTTATTTGCATGGAGACGTGCTGGTATTGCCTGATGCGCCGAAAGGATTGCTCAGGATGATGTATAAGGGGCAGGCGCTCGGGCTTGCGAAGAATGTCGGGACGAGGTGCAACAACCTCTATCCCAAGGACAGACGAATCAGAATGGATATTAATAGGAAATGAAGAAAATAGTAATTTGTGCTGTCGCTGCCGCGATGGCGTTTTCACTTGGAGCTCAGGATGCTCCGGAGCAGTTCAAACAGAAGTATGACCTTCTCGTGTCGCGCCTCGGTGTGGATGGGGTGGGCGTTGAAACCCATATTTCGAAGTGGGAATCCGCTTATCCTGAGGATCTTGAGATGCTTCAGGCGAAGTTCCTGTATTATCTGGCGAAGTCACAGTCAAGCCAGATCGTATGTCTGCCGGATGCGAAGTTTCTCGGTCAGGAGCCTATGCTTGCGCTGAAGGATTCGACCGGAGCGCCGATGAATTATTTCCAGGAACCGATGTATGAGGATTCGCTGTTCATGAAGGCTGACCTGGCGATTGACAAGGCGGCGAGACTGGCTCCGGAGCAGCTTGATTTTAAGTTTGCGAGGGCTAATGCGCTGATGGGTTATGAGAAGGGAAGTCCGGATATGACCCTTGCATATCTGTCAGGGCTGGCTGATGAGTTCTATGGCCAGA
Source organism: Bacteroidales bacterium (assembly GCA_017552475.1). Taxonomy (GTDB): domain Bacteria; phylum Bacteroidota; class Bacteroidia; order Bacteroidales; family UBA932; genus Cryptobacteroides. The sequence goes on from JAFZPY010000131.1 coordinate 18,232, forward strand.
AGCCCGCCTGGGAATATGTAGGGGAGGCCGTGACTCCGGAGATGTTCAGCGGGTTTATGCAGGAGTATTGCTTCTCGTTCTTCAAGTTGGGTACCCCGCATTCGTACGGGGCGTTTAAGGCTCTGAGCGAGAAGATGTTGCAGTACGAGGCTGGCTCGGCTGTCTTTACGGATAATATCGGTACTTATTATCTTATTGCAAAGGGCGACACAAAGACGGCGCTGAAGTATTATAATAAGGTACTGAAGGCACATCCGGGAGATTTGACTGCAATACGCAACTGTATCATCATCGCACGCCGTGACAAGAATGTGAAGTTGGAGAAGAAGTATCTGCCTATGATGATTCAATACGGTGATTCGGAGACTGACAGGCTCGCGGCCGAGGCCAGGCTTAGCGCCCTTTCTTCGAAGAAATAGCGGCTGCCCTCCGGCTCTGCTTGAGTTCCCAGGAATTGAAAAGATTCTGCCAGATGGCATAGAGCCCTCCCGCGACGCTTGTCACGGGGGTCATGAATGAGTATCCTATCCAGATGATGAATCCGGTGTTTTTCTGGCCCAGTGCCTGCCCGGCGGTGATGCGCTCCTCCTCGCCGTAGCGGGCTCCTGTCATGCGTCCGGCTATGAACTGCAGGGCGCATGAGGCTATGGATATGGCTACGATGCCTGCGATTATTCCTGCGGGCAGATTGCTCAGCAGAAGGGCGCGAGTCGAGAGGATCATTGCTATGATGAGGGCCAGGCCCCAGATGTAGAGGGACCAGTGGCTGTATTTCGCAAGGGCGTCATGGAATTTGGGAAGCGTGAGCCTGATGGTCCAGGCGAGGATGCAGGGAAGAAGGAGTACCGGGAATATTCTTGCGGCGATGGCTGCTGCAGTGCCGGCGAAACTGATTGATGCTGACGGGTGAATGACTGATATTGCCGTGGGGATAATGATGGTGGCGCAGGCGTTGGTGAGGACGTTGAAGGTCATGCAGCCCGCTGCGCTTCCGCCGAGGCGTCCTGTGATGACGGCGGCTGCCGATGCCGTCGGGCAGATGAAGCAGATCATCGCACATTCGAACAGGATGCTTGCGCCGCTGCCGGGGTTGATGGTGGCAAGTCCGGCGAAGAGGGCTGACATTGATACCTGTATGGTGAGTATGATAAGGTGCCAGCGGTGGAGTTTCATGTCGTGAGGGGATACTTTGAGGAACTGGAGGAATAGCAGGGCGCTGATCAGGACAGCCTGGCCTTTTGTGATGAGTTCGTGGAAAAACGGCCCGGCAGGGTACAGGGCCGGGGTATTGTGATATATCAGGTAGGAGGAGATACCGATGACGATGGATATCGGTAACATCCAGTTTTTAGCGAAGGTGAGGGCTTTTTGTGCTGACTGCATGGACATTATATTCGAAAAACGGTGCAAAGATGAAGAAAAATATGTAAATTCGCAATTCATGCTTATTGTTGCATGCATGCTTACGATCTTATTTTTTAGAAAGATGAAAAAAGTTTTCAAACTGATGATCCCCCTGTTTATCATGGTCGGATGCGGACAGACTCAGCGTGAGAAGGTCCCTGCCATCGACTTGTCCAACCTCGATACTACTGTGTCTCCCGCAGTAGATTTCTACCGCTATGCCACCGGCGGATGGTGCGCCAGGAATCCCCTGCCTCCGGAGTTTTCACGCTATGGCTCATTCGATGTCCTCCGCGAAAACACCCAGAAGCAGCTGAATGATCTCTTTGCCGGCATGGCTGACATGAAGACGAAGCCAGGATCTGTGGACCAGAAGATCGCCGACCTCTACAAGATGGGTATGGACTCTGTCCGTCTCAACGAGGAGGGCGCTGCCCCTATCGTTCCTGTCGTCAGGAGCATCTGTGCCATTGACTCCAAGGATGCCCTTATGAAGACGGTTGCAAGCCACTTCCTCAATGGCGACGATGCTTTCTTCGGCGTCGGCGTTGAGGCTGACCTTCAGGATAGTGACAACCAGGTCCTCTATGTGGGCCAGGGCGGTCTCGGTATGGGTGACAGGGACTATTATATTGAGGAGTCCAATGCAGCCCTCAAGGAAGGCTACCGTAATTATCTTGTAAAGATTTTTGAGCTTTCCGGTCTTGATAATGCCGAAAAGAGGGCTTCTGACGCTCTCTCAGTTGAGGATGCTCTCGCAGTGGTGTCATGGTCTTCCGTTGATAACCGCGACCTCAATAAGATTTACAATCCCCGCACCTCTGCTGAGATTAATGAGGCATATCCTGCAATCAGATTCGCTGATATGATGGATGTCTGCGGCATCCCCGCACAGGAGAAGATCATTCTCCAGCAGCCTTCATTCTTCGAGGGACTTGACAAGATTATCAATGACACTGATATCGAGGTGCTCAAGAACTATGTCCTCGGCCAGATCATTTCCGGCGCCACAGGTTCGCTCAGCGATGATTTCTACACCGCCTCATGGGAATTCTTCTCTCATCAGATGGCTGGTGCCGCTGAGCAGAAACCCCGTTGGAAGAGGGCGATGTCACGTCCCAACGCCATCCTCGGTGAGGCTGTGGGCCAGATGTATGTACAGAAATATTTCCCCGAGTCATCCAAGAGGCGCATGGCTACCCTCGTGGAGAACCTCCGCACCGCCCTCGGCGAGCACATTGACTCTCTCGACTGGATGAGCGATACCACCAAGGTGCGCGCACACGAGAAACTCGATGCTTTCACCGTGAAGATCGGCTATCCTGACAAATGGAAGGACTACAGTTCACTTGACATCGACCCCTCAAAGTCATACTACGAGAACCTTACCAATGCCGGCAAATGGTATGTAGCTGACAATCTCTCCAAGCTCGGCAAACCCACCGACAAGGCAGAATGGGGCATGACTCCCCAGACCGTCAATGCCTACTACAACCCGACGACCAACGAAATCTGCTTCCCTGCGGCAATCCTCCAGCCTCCTTTCTTCAATGCTGACGCTGACGATGCCGTGAACTATGGCGCTATCGGCGTGGTCATCGGACATGAAATGTCTCATGGCTTTGACGATCAGGGCAGCCTGTTCGATGCTAAAGGCAATATGGTCAACTGGTGGACCGATGCTGACAAGGCTAAGTTCCAGGCCAAGGGAGAAGTGCTGGCTGCACAGTTTGATGAGGTGGAAATCCTTCCCGGAGTACACGCCAACGGCAAACTTACCCTTGGTGAGAACATCGGTGATCATGGCGGACTCAGCATCGCCTACACCGCCATGCAGAATGCTTACAAGGGCAAGAGCCGCGAGTCTGTCGACGGCTTCACCCCTGAGCAGCGCTTCTGGCTTTCATACGGTACTATCTGGGCACAGAACATCACTCCCGAAGAGAAAGCCCGTCTGACCAAACTCGACGTCCACTCTCTCGGTGAGAATCGTGTGAATGTCTCAATCCGCAACTTCCAGGAGTTCTTCGACGCTTTCGGTATCAAGGAGGGTGACCCCATGTTCCGTCCTGAGAGCGAGCGCGTTCATATCTGGTAATGCGGGCCTCCAGCTTCATAGCCGGAAGACTCCGTTTCCGTGGAAACCTGGCGATGGCCTCCATCGCCGTGAGTTTCCTCGTAATGATTTCAGCAGTTGCCATCTCGTCTGGATTTAAACACTCCATACGGGATGGCATCACTGCTCTTACCGGGGATATACAGATAACCCGCGCCGATATGGATTATCTCGGCGGTGACAAACCTGTCCCTTCGCACCTTTCATTCGAGGATGATCTGCTTTCTGTTAAAGGTGTGAGATCCATATCCCCCGCCGTGTACAGGGCAGGCATTGTCAAAAATGGCGATATCCTGAGCGGCGTGCTCGTCAAGGGAGTCCCGGGATTCAATAATGACTCTACGACACTCGGAGTATCCATACCCTTGCGTCTGTCGGAGATCACCGGCCTGGGCGCGGGTGACGATCTGACGACATACTTCGTGGGCGATAAAATGAAAGTAAGGAAGTTCCACATCGTGGAGGTGTATCGCGGGGCCTTGCAGACAGGGAGCAATCTCTTGGTTTACGCCGATCTTTCCGATATGCAGAGGTTGAACGAATGGGACGAAGATGAAGTGTCGGCTTTGGAAATTTCACTTGACCGTGTATCCGGCATGGAAGCCGGACGCATCGTATCCACTGCCGGTTCGATGCTTCTTCTGAGCAGCGTGGAGGAAGAACAGGAACTTCTTGCGACATCTTCGACGAAGCGCTATTCCCGTCTTTTCGACTGGCTTAACCTGCTGGATTTCAACGTGCTGTTTATTCTTGGCCTGATGACTGTCGTGGCTGGGTTCAACATGATTTCCGGACTCCTGATACTGCTTTTCCGCAATATCGCCACCATAGGGACGCTCAAGACCCTCGGCATGAAGGACCGGTCAATCGCCTCAGTCTTTCTCAGGATGTCGTCCGTACTCGTGCTGAAGGGCATGCTTATAGGCAATGGCCTGGCCCTGCTGTTCTGTCTTGTGCAGGGCACGACGCATGTGCTGAAACTCAACCCGGAGAATTATTTTGTCTCATACGTGCCGGTGCATGTAGACTTCGTGCAAGTACTTGCGGCTGACGCTATCTCTTTTGTCGTCATCATGTTGCTGCTGCTCTTGCCTTCACTTTTTATATCACGTATTGACCCTGCCACTACTGTCAGGGCGAAGTAGCTGGCATTATTTCGTTTTCGGGATCCTCGACTTCCCGGTCAAGGATGACGTGTATCTGATGGTGCTTAATAAGGCGCCCTAAGGCGCCGCATCGTAGCGTGCAAGATTGTCGAAGACAATCGCAGCCGCGCAGATGCCCGCGGAGCGTAAGCGTAGCGGCATGCCCCCTGGGGGGCAGCCGTAGGCAGGGGGAATAAAAATGTGCTGCTGCCTAGCGGGATGGGTATAGGCGGGAGTAGTTGTAGTAGGTCTCGAGAATAGAGTTGACGTAGGCGTTGATGGCTGGGGAGGAGGAGCCGGGGATGTCGCGGACGGCGGCGAGGACGCTGTCCCAGCGGGTGGTGTCGGCGTCATGGGCAGCGGCGTATTCGATGTAGCGCTGGATGCGGCCTTCGCCGGCGTTGAAGGCGGCGAGGGTGAATTTGAGGCATTCGGTGCTGTCGGCGGCATAGTCGCTGAACAGGGAGGAGAGACGGCGGAGATAGTTGGTGCCGACGGCGATATTGGTCTCCGGGTCGTAGAGAGAGTCAGAGGGGTAGCGGCGGGGCACTATTTGCATTAGGCCGATGGCGCCGCGATGGGATTCCGCATTGATGGAGAAACGGGACTCGTGGTAGATTACCGAGGAGACAAGACGCCAGTCCCAGCCGATGTCGCCTGCGTATTTCTTGACGATGGCGTCATAGGGGCTGATGCTGCTTAGGTCAGTTTTGCGCCGCATGAAAGCCTTGCGCATTTTCTTGTAATAGTCTGTGGAGGTGAGGTCGCTCAGCCAGTTGTTGATGGACTGGACGGTGCTTTTCTCATTGCTGCGGAGATACCAGGCCGTGCTGTCGTCGTATATGCGTGATACGATGAGCCCTTTTGTGGAGAGGCTGTCGTGGGCACGGGTTATGACGAGGTCAACGCTGCCTTCGCGCAGGGAGTCGAGCCAGGATGAGTGGGGGGCACTGATGGTGATCTCGGCGTCGATGGCGTTTTCATGAAGGTATTTCTTGAGGAGGCAGTAGTTGAAGCCGGCCTCAAGATTTCCGCCGGGGGTGTCGTGAAGGGCTACGGCGCAGCGTACGGTGTCCTGCCCGCTGAAGACGGTGTCCTCCTTGATGTAGTAACGGGTCGTAATGAAAATCGCCGGCAGGATGGCTGCCAGTGTGAAAATCAGTATAAAATAGAATAGGATTTTCTTGATTCTACGGGTCATAAGCTGGTCTTTAGGTCTATTGCGTCACAGACCTGAGACCACCTTTACCGCCGCTTTTGCCTGACTCTCCGGGGAAGCCGCTGCTTGCCCGGCTGCTGAGGGTATTGCTCTTGCCCGACTGGACATAGAACGGCCAGTAGATTCCGAATTTCAGCGCCCGCTGGGTGCGGATATAGTTGTGCGCGCTGAAATAGTCTGCATGCTTGCCCGGCTTTCCGAGGCCGGCGTTTTCAAGTTTCACAAAAATGCAGGCGCGTTTCCACTGGATATTGGCGAATACGTCGAAATACGGCTTGTTGCCGTACCTGGTGTCTTTCTGGACTGTGAACACTCCGGCGACGGGGTTGTAGGAAGGTGCATACCATAGGGTGGTGTAGAGGGCGTTGACGCCCAGCTGCATCTTCATGATGTCGGCGGAGACAATGTTGAACTGCAGGTAGTACCTCAGATTAAGGGATGCCTTGGGAAGCGGCATGACGTCTTCATTTGAAGAAATTTGGAAGAGGGCCCTGTGATCGAGGTGAATGAGGTTGGCAAGAACAAAGTTCTTGGTGATTCCGAGCTTGACAACGCTGATGGGTGATGCGTTCTGTCTGGCGACGCCGAGGCTGTCGTACCAGATGTTGTTCTTCAGGAGGGCATAGCCTGCCTCGACGCGCATTTTCCAATAGGGAATGTCGAGGTAGCCCTGCACGCTGGTGGAGGATACTTTGGAGAATGAGTTTTGCCAGCGGAAGTGGTTGGTGTACATGTTCTGCTCGTAGAAGCCGGGCTCTTTGAGAGTGGTGCTGAATGAGGCGCCGAGGCTTACCGGGGAGGTACGGGCGCGGCGGAACGGGTAGAACTGCAGACGGGCGTCAGCATTGATGTCGAAGTCGTTGGCATCGTGGCCGGCAAAGGTGTAGATGCCGCGGGCATGCCAGAGGATATTGTCGCGATAGCGGCCTTCAGCCCCGGCATAGGCATAGGCGGAGTTCCATGAGACGTTGCCGGAGGCTCCGGAGAGGTAGTGTGAGGGGTCGAAGAGGTAATGGGTAAGGTTGCGGTCGCCGAGACCTCCTTCGATGCGGGAGACTATGGCGTCCTCGGCCCATGGCTGTAGTCGGATGAAAACCCTGTTGTCAAGTTTGGCCACGCGGAAGGAGTCGGCGCTCTGGGTGGCGTTGATAAAGGCATTCCCGTGGAAGAAATCGGAGTAGCCGTTATTGGCTGAGGAGGAGGGGGTGTCGGTGTAGGTTTTGGAGTATACCGAATATTCGGTGGAGTGGCCTATGAAGGCCGTCGTGATGTCGCGTCGTAGGGTGTCGCCGGCATGATAGAGGGTGTCGCCGCGGTGGCGCCATCTCTCTATGAAGTTGAACGGGATGCGGAGGGACTGGTCGAGGAAGACGGTGCGCTTCATGTAGGTGCTCTTGGCGTTGTCAAGATGGATGCCTATTTCGCGGGCGTCTACGACCGTGTCACGGATCCAGAAGGGGTCGACGAGGCCGCCGTTCTCTTCGTGGATGATTTTATTGTAGATGTATCCGGCGTGGAGGAGATGTTTGCGGCCGAGACGGTTGACGTGTGCGGTGAAGGTCTTGTTGGCCGTGCGCTCGTTGTCCAGCATGCCTTCGCCACCGAACCGGTCATATTCCAATGTGAAATTGAATTCGGGGGATATGTTCTGGGTGGTCATAAGGTGGAGGTTGTCGGAGGCTTTCTCGCTGTTGGCGAAGAGGTTGCC
>JAFZPY010000132.1 GCA_017552475.1 Bacteroidales bacterium
GTCTGGCGCTTGTTCTGGGCGTTGAAAGGCGACAGACGGACGAGCCTGTGGACGCCGTTCTCGGCCTTGAGATAGCCGTAGGCGTAGTCGCCCTCTATCTCGACGGTGACGGACTTGATGCCTGCCTCGTCGCCGTCCACCAGACCGGTGACTTCGGTGCGGTAGCCGTTGCGCTCGGCCCAGCGGAGGTACATGCGCATCAGCATCGCCGACCAGTCGTTGGCCTCGGTGCCGCCGGCGCCGGAGTTGATGGTCAGCACGGCGCCCAGGCTGTCGCCCTCGGCGCCGAGCATATTGCGCAGCTCGAGTGCCTCGACCTGCGCCAGCGCGCCGGCGTAGGCGGTGTCAAGTTCCTTTACCTCAGGGGTTTCAATCATCTCATCGCCCTCGAGCGAAGTGCTCTCGCGCGCGAACTCGTACAGCACCTCAAGGTCGTCGACCGCAGTCGAGGCCTTGTCGTAGCCGACAACCCAGAACTTCAGGGCGGACAGTTCTTTAAGGAACTTCTCCGCCTCCTTGGGATCGCTCCAGAAGTCCGCCGCAAGCGTCTTCTCGGTCTTTCTTGCGACCTCGGCGCGCCTGCCTTCCATATTGAGGCACTGGCCCAGCGTCTCCAGCCGTTCCCTCAGTTCCTTTATCTGGTCAATCGTCGTCATATCGTTTCCGTATTAGTTTACAAATATAACGAAAAAAGCGGAGACTATATCAGTCTCCGCCGGTGATAATGCCCAATTTAAGAGGCTATACCGTCACTTTGCCATATGAGTGAAAAGCAGTATCAAACCGACTATCAGTAAAACTGCTCCCGCAAGGAATATCAGGAACAACAGGCCCGATTTAATCGATTCGTCAACCTGCATGTCCTTTTCTGCATCCACAATCAGGTGGCGCCTGCGCCGGATGATCAACGCAACGATACAAATGACCGAAATGACGATGAATACCCCACCAAGTATCAATCTGAACACATTCAGGGACCTTATATCCCCTGAGTCAAGACTCATGAAAATAAAGGATGCACCCAATAACACATTAATGCAATGCGGCGTAATCTGCAGCCAGAACTGCTTTTTCGTCAAGCCTTTGTCACCCATTACAACAAGAAAAAAAAAGCAAGAATCACTTCCCCACGTTCAGAAACGTTCTTACACAAATAAAATCATTTTCTGTCACTTATCCAAAACTTTCCGAATATCCCAAACTGGATACATCACATCGAGCGTGTATTACAAAGTGCTGGATATCACCAATTTACGCAAAGTCCCTACCCTCGATTCGGGGGTAGGGACTTTCAATAATATTCTGTAATTCAATTATATACATTTCACAGTTGTTCTATTTATCCTGAATCCACTTACCATCGGCGTAAATGGTACGGATGAACTCAGCCGTTTTGTAGAAATCGGGACACCTCCCGTCTCCGTGTCCTGTGAATCCGCCTAAATAGGCAATCAATACCCCATCTTTTGAGTACAGGCGGGTAAAGTCGTCGGGGCCGCGCCAAGTATCGAAGTGATACACCTTTTCAGAGTTGTACAGAAACTCGTCCACGGAGGTGGGCTTGAGTTCCTGGACCAGGTGATAGATTTCATCACTGATTCCATAGGTGTCTTTCTTCTCGCAGGAGATGATCAGGAGTCCCGGAGCCAACAAAAGGAATGAGATAATAACTGGAAGTAATCTTCTCATAAATGTATTCAGTTATCAAGATTGATTCTAAGGCCTGCCGTCACAGAAAACATGATCGGATGCCAGCTGTGATAAGATTGAAATACATTTTCCCGAAGGACATCCTCTTATTTCCCGGTGTATTGGCCGATGAAGAAGATGGCGCCGGTACTGATCTCCGTGATGACGTAAAGGAAAGGCCTGTCGGCGTGGAATTCGCGAGTAGGAGGAGTATAGCCGGGAGCCAGAGCCCCATCCACCACGATATCCGTCACGGCTGCCGCTTCGGTGCCGTCTTCATCGACCTTGATCTTCGCCTTGTGCAAGACATCACTGATATAGAGGCCTGAAGCTGAGGACATTGATGAAAAATCGGCATCGCCACTGAAAGCAGTTACGATACCCATTCCTTTAAGGACATTTTTCAGGCTTACAAAATACTCCGTCTCGAAAGAAGGTATCTTGACATCGACCTCAACTCCAGACATATGCAATCTGCTCCAGGTATCAGCGTCAAGGCCATTGACCAGGTCGGAGAGCGATTTACCCTCGGCGGGAAGCAACAGCGTCATGAGATAGGCCCCATTCCCGTAAGGAAGTCCGACTGCAGAGCATAATCCGGGGATGCCGCCATAATCGAACCGGTCCTTCTGATGCATCATCTTTACGGTAGTCTTCGAACCGTCTTCGCAGGTGAAGGACTCCTTCTTCGTATCTTCCTTCCTGAACTTGCTGGCCCATATGCCCTTGAAATACACGGCATTCAGGAAGTGGGCATACGAATCGGCACCGACCGGCTCCTTCAGCAACTCAGGGATCATTCCGTGGGTCTTCCTGTCGCACCAGTCGTTGATAAGCTTCTTGATGTCTTCCTTAGCGAAATCCTTGTACATAACCTCTGCGCCATAGACAGACTTCACCTTATTCGTGAAACTGTCTTTCAGACCCGGGTATAACTTGTTGACTACTGCGGCATTGGCTATCTCCAGCGTAGTGGAAGGATCCACTGCGGAGGACTGCTCCATCATGGTCCGGCAGAAATCGTTGAGGCCGTCGACAGAACCCTCTCCGTAGCCCAGCGTTTCGTAAATCTCCTTCTGCGTCTGTCCCACCGCGCCGTTGTTCACCA
>JAFZPY010000133.1 GCA_017552475.1 Bacteroidales bacterium
GATGCAGGAAAACATCCTGCATTGTGGTGAGATCGTTCTGTAGGCCGTCGTAGACGCTGGAGAGAAGACCCGGGCCGAGGGTAGCCTCAAGCATACGGCCTTCGAATTCGACGGGGTCACCGTTTTTGAGTCCGCGGGTGCTCTCGAATACCTGCGCCTGGGCGTTGCGGCCGTTGACCTTGATGACCTCGGCCATCATCTTCACGCCGCGGAGAGTGATGTAGCAGATTTCGTTTTCTGCTACCGGACCGTCAGTGAGGATGGTGACGAGGTTGGATACGATGCCGGTAACTTTACCTGTAGTTTTCATATATAATTCTGTTTTATTCAATTGTGACTCCGGCGAATGTGCCGCGGACTTCGTCGACAAGGCGCTTGAACATCTCTCGGCCGGTCTGTTCGTCCAGTTTAAGCCAGCGGTCGATGATGTGAAGGCGTGCTATGAAGCCGAGGATGGCCTCAATGTCGAAATAATCAAAGGTGGTGAGGTCCTGTACTTTTGCCCAATATAGGTCGTCCAGGGCCTTTTCCCTTTCGAGCAGGCCCTCTGTGGCGAGCGCTGTAGCGACTTCTGCCTGTTCTTCAAATTCGCCTGCATCGAAGAGGATGTTTTCGTCTTCATCTTCAGCTGACATGATGTCGGTGCCGTCGGGGCGGTCAAGGGCATTGTTGATAAATGCGGCCTTGGCGCAGCGCAGGTGGTAGTCGAAGCGGAAGTACTCACGGATGAAGCGGTTTTTGGACGAGAGCGCCTCAGTGTAGAATTGCTGTGTGAGGGCTTCGTCCTTGAAGCCGTCGAGCAGTTGTCTTACGAGCGCGTCATCTGTCCCGGAGAGGTCACGGCGGATCTCTTCGAGGATGGTGTCTGCGCTTTGTCCTTCGGAGTATTTCCAGCCTGCGGCTATGTCAGGCAGGGATGCGACGATGTATTCGTAGTTGTTCATTCGCCGAACAGGATCTTTTTGGTGGCAGGCCTCAGGTATTCGGATATCAGGGCCTTGAATGTCTCATCGGTCAGGCTGATGAAGTAGCCTCCGTCTTTGGGACCGATACGGAAGCCGCCTGAGATTTTGCGGGAGAAGGATGCTTCAACGCCACGGCCCAGGGTCTTGCCGAGTTCGCTCTCGACAAAGGTCTTCATGCTGCTGTGCATAGACTCGGGAAGTACGAGTTCCAGGTCCTGTGACTCTTTGGGGTCGAACTTGCGTGCAACTTCTGTGATAATCTCCTTGATAAAGCTGTCCGATGATAGGGCGGAATCAGTGCTGTCGGATACCATTTTGGTAATGAGCAGTCCTTCGATGTCATGTCTGACTTCCTGCAGCGCCTGATTGCCGGCAAGCCGGAGGTCGCTTCGGACTTTTGCCGTGATGTCATCGGAGTCCTTACGGGCCTTGGCGATGATGGCTTCGGCCTGCTTGTAGGCTTCGTCGATGATATCTCCGGCTTTGACCTTGGCGGACGCTACGATGGCTTCCCCTTCTTCCTTGCCTTTTGACAGCCCCTGTTTGTACAGTTTGTCTGTCAATTCCTGTAATTTATCCATATAGAGGTGATTGAATTGAAGTTCTTGGTTATACGTGTCAGGTACAAATATAACAAACTCCACGTGGTTTTCAAATTTTGTGCAATTTTTGCGTTCCCTTTCCTGAAAACACAAAAGATATCGTCCGAATGTCAGTATGGAATAAAAAACGGCTCAGCCGAAAGACTGAGCCATTGATTGTCGTTTTTGAGATTCTTGGCCAGACGGCCAAGAATGACTTTTTTATCCGAGGAATCCGAGCAGGATACCGGCGGCGACGGCGGAGCCGATGACTCCGGCGACGTTGGGCGCCATGGCCTGCATCAGAAGATGGTTCCTGGGATTGGCTTCGCGGCCTGCGACCTCGGAGACGCGGGCGGCATCAGGTACGGCGGATACGCCGGCGTTGCCGATCAGGGGATTGATCTTGTGACCTTCTTTGAGGAAGAGGTTCAGGAATTTGACGAACACTACGCCTGAGAAGGTGGCGATCACGAATGACAGGAGACCGAGTCCGAAGATGAGGATGGATTTACCGGTCAGGAATTTGTCTGCCTGGGTCGAAGCTCCGACCGTGACGCCGATGAGAGTGGTGACGACGTCCACCATGGGACCACGTGCAGTCTCGGCGAGACGACGGGTCACACCGCTTTCTTTCAGGAGATTACCGAAGAATAGCATGCCGAGGAGCGGAAGACCCGAGGGCACTATGAAGGCAGTGATGATAAAGCCTGCGATAGGGAAGATGATCTTCTCTTTCTGGCTCACCTGACGGGGCTTGGGCATCTCGATCAGACGCTCCTTCCTGGAGGTGAGGGCCAGCATGATAGGCCTCTGGATCACAGGCACAAGGGCCATGTAGGAGTATGCTGACACTGCAATGGCTCCCATAAGGTCCGGTGCGAGTTTGGAGGAGAGGAAGATCGCGGTGGGACCGTCGGCTCCTCCGATGATGCCGATGGCACCGGCCTCGTTGGGCGCGAATCCGAGCGACAGGGCGAGGAGATATGCGCCGAAGATGCCGAGCTGGGCTGCGGCCCCGATGACCATGAGTCTCGGCTGCGATATGAGGGCGGAGAAATCCGTCATCGCACCGATGCCGAGGAAAATCAGCGGGGGATACCATCCCTGCTTGACTCCCTGATAGAGTATGTTCATCACGGAGCCGTCTTCATAGATGCCAATGTTGAGGCCCGGGAACATCGGTATATTGCCGATGATCATTCCGAATCCGATGGGGACAAGAAGAAGCGGTTCCCAATCCTTGACGATGGCGACGGTGATGAATGCGATACCGATCAGGATCATCACTAAGTTCTGCCACTGGCAGTTGGCGAAGCCGGTGAACTGCCAGAACTGTTGCAGAGAGTCAATGATCTGGTTCATGAAGCTTGGCTTAGGCTATGGTTACGATGGGAGCGCCTTCGAGAACGGAGTCGCCTTTGGTTACATGTATGGCGGTGACTGTGCCGTCTTTGGGTGCAGGAATGTCGTTTTCCATCTTCATGGCTTCGAGTACGGCTACTTTTTCGCCGGCCTTGACTGCCTGTCCTTCCTTGACGGAGACTTCGATGATTACTCCGGGGAGGGGAGACTCGACTTTTGTGCCGGGACCTGCAGGCTTGGCTGCTGCTGCGGGGGCGGGTGCTGCTGTCGCTGCAGGAGAGGGAGTAGCGGCTACGGGCGCTGCAACGGGTGCCGGTGCTGCTGCGGGTGCATTTTCAAGTTCTACCTGGTAGGAGGTGCCGTTGACTGTTACGTCGGCGTGGCTGCCTTCGACTGAGTTGATGGCTACGTTGTACTGGTTGCCGTTGATGGTGAATTTATATTCTTTCATTGTATTGATGTTTTTGCTGTTGGGTTATCGGGGGAGTCGGCGGAAAGTCTGCGTCTTGTCGTTCCATTGTGTGCCTCCGGTGGGGCGTATGGTGATGACAAAGCTTTCGGCGTCGTGGGTGGTGTCGCTTAGGTAAAGGTCAAGCGCCATGGATATGGCAGCGTAGACTTCACCGTTGTTGTCCTGGTCAAGTGCCATTGCTATCGCGGCAGCGACTTCGTGGTTGAGGGTGCCTTTGGCTCCTTTGGGGGAGCTTTTGCGGCTGCGTTTGTATTTGCCCTGGAAAGTGTTGCCGGAGAGAGTGAAGATGAAAGTGAGGATGAGAAGAGCGGCGAAAACGACTGATACCGAGGTGACTGTGAGGATCCAGCCGTAGGGGTCGTTGCGTTTCATGCGCTGACTTCCTGTCTCGGCGTCGTGGCTGCCGTTTTTGCTGCCGGGAGTAGGGGTGACGGGCTCATCAGAGAGCTTCCAGTCCATTTCCTTGGGGTCGGTGGCAAATTTGGCTACGGCCATGTCGGCGGGGAGGTCGACGGGAATGGTGATGCTGTCGATGAGGGTGCGGCCGTCGTTGCTGATGAGGTAGATGGTACTGCCCGGGGTGGGGGTGAAGTCGACGTAGCGGGTACCTTCGGCGGGGATGCCGCTGAAGTAGAAGATTGTGACC
>JAFZPY010000134.1 GCA_017552475.1 Bacteroidales bacterium
AGGTGGAATGCTGACTTTTAGCCTGTTGCTTGGCGGCCTCGGCTTTCTGTTCAGCCTTGAGGGCTCGCTTGGCAGCTTTCAGTGCCTCGCGCTCTTCGGCACGAGTGCGGGTTGGCGCTGCCAGCACCTCTTCAGGGGCGGATTCAACGGATTCGCCGGAAAAACCGGATATTCCGGATATTCCGGAAAGTCCGGAATTTCCAGATATTCCGGATAATCCGGAGGCCTCCCCTCCATCACGGGAGGGGTCGGGGGTGGGTCTCTCAGTGATGGGTCTTTCGGGGGCGAGTCCTCCCCTCATCGCATCCAGCACTTCCTCTGCCTCTACAAACACTTGGCGGATGGGGCGGTCGCCGCGCACGATGTCATATATGAGTGCCGGCTCACGGAAGAAGGGTGAGGGCTGGAAGACGTGAAGCTTGTAGAACTTCACGGTATCGAGGCGCAGTTCCACCCCAATGGCAGGTTTCAGCAAGTAGGGTCTGTCTTGCTTCCAGGCGATGAGCTGGACGCTTAGGCGCTGGAGGTCATTTAGAATACTGCGGTCAAAGGTCTCGATGTGCTGCTTGGTATTCGGCTCCATCGTGCCTTGCCATCGGAGGTGCCATGCAGCCCCTTCGTTGTTGGCCAGCACAACGCTGATGAAGTAGTTGGAGTCATTGATGAGGTAGGCTTCGAAACGGGTGGTGGTGAGTTCGCGCGAGTCCTCTGGCACGAAGGCGAGGCAGACGTTCAGCAACTCGCCGCCCTTGCGTTCCTTCGGCTTGGCCTGGAAGGTGAGCGGACGGTCGCCCGGCTCTACGTCTTCCTCCTCGGCATCGAGGTTGGCATTCACCACGGCCTTCAGGCTCTGGCGCTCCACGGCGGGCGTGGCGGCAGGTCGCGGCGTCTCCACAGCAGCGGCTGGCTTCTGCGTCTTGGGCTTCCGCACAAAATTATTTGCATTCGTCTCGACAACCACCACCTGCGAGCGCAGCATCGGTATGTCGAATCCGTCCTCGTCCTCTACGAGCACGATATCTTTTCCTTGGAAGCCGGAGATGATCCCCCCTCCGACTTCGTTCAGGAACCTTACTTTTTCACCTATTTGCATGGCCTTTTCTTATAATTTGGGCGCAAAGATACGGAAAAGTTTAAAGTTTAAGGTTTAAAGTTCAAAGTTTCTGCTTCTTTTTGCGGCAATAATAACGTCTTTTCACTATCTTTGCATCAGAAAGACCAATCTTTTTTATGGAACAGACTATTTTTGCACACCTCATAGCCGAACGCTTAGGGCTGCGAGAGAAACAAGTAGAAGGGACGCTGACCCTGCTGGACGACGGCGCCACGATTCCCTTCATTGCGCGCTACCGAAAGGAACGCACCGGCGCGCTGGACGAGGTGCAGATAGCCGCCATCAGCGAACAGAACGACCGCTTGAAGGATATCCAGAAACGCAAGGAAACGGTCGTCAAGACCATCACCGAGCTGGACAAGATGACACCCGAGTTGGAACGTCGCATCGCAGACTGCTGGGACGCCACGGAGCTGGAAGATATCTACCTGCCCTTCAAACCCAAGCGTCGCACCCGCGCACAAGTGGCGCGCGAGCAGGGCTTGGAGCCGCTGGCAACCCTGCTGCTGATGCAGCGCGAGTCGAACCCCGAGGCGGCAGCCAGCAAATTCGTGCGAGACGGTTTGCCCGTCTCGGACTGCCTGAAAGGCGCTCAGGACATCATCGCCGAAATGGTGAGCGAGGACGAGCGTAGCCGCCAGAGCGTGCGCGGCAGCTTCCGTCGCACCGCTTTCATCACCTCCAAGGTCGTTAAGGCGAAGGCCGAGAGGGACGAAGCGCAGAAGTTCTTGGACTACTTCGACTGGAGCGAGCCCCTGAAACGCTGCTCCAGCCACCGCCTGCTGGCCATGCGCCGCGGCGAGGCAGAAGGGATTCTCCGGGTGAGTATCACGGTGGACGACGAGGAGAACGTGGAACGGCTGTCGCGGCAGTGGGTACGAGGCTCCAATGCCAGCTCACAGCTCGTGGCCGAAGCGGTGGAAGACGGCTACAAGCGCCTGCTCTGCCCCTCCATCGAGACTGAATTCGCGGCGCTCTCTAAGGAAAAGGCCGACGAGGAAGCCATTCGCGTCTTTGCCGAGAACCTGCGACAGCTGCTGTTAGGCGCCCCATTAGGACAGAAGCGCGTGATGGGTATCGACCCGGGATTCCGCACCGGCTGCAAGGTTGTCTGCCTCGATGCCCAAGGCAATCTGCTTCACCACGAAGCTATCTTCCCCCACCCACCCGTGCGACGCACGGCAGATGCCTTTGAGGCTGTGGCAGAGATGATTAAGAAATACAAAGTGGAGGCGATAGCCATAGGAAACGGTACCGCCAGCCGCGAGACCAAGGCATTCGTGGAAATGGTTCTGCAGGAAGCCTCCTCCCAACCCCGCCCTGGTCTCTTTGTCGTCTCGGAGGACGGGGCCTCGGTCTATTCTGCCTCCAAGGTGGCGCGCGACGAGTTCCCCGATGAGGACGTGACGGTGCGCGGTGCAGTCAGCATCGGACGCCGACTGATGGACCCGCTGGCGGAGCTGGTGAAGATTGACCCGAAGAGTATCGGCGTCGGGCAGTACCAGCACGATGTGGATCAAGGCAAGCTGAAGAAGAGTCTGGACCAGACCGTGGAGAGTTGCGTGAACTCCGTGGGAGTGAACTTGAACACGGCTTCTGTACACCTGCTGACCTACGTCAGCGGACTCGGCCCTGCGCTGGCAAAAAACATCGTGGAATACCGTCGCGAGAACGGGGCGTTCACCAGCCGGGCCCAACTAAAGAAAGTGCCCCGACTGGGACCTGCCGCCTTCGAGCAGTGTGCCGGTTTCCTGCGTATCAGCGGAGCCAAGAACCCATTAGACAACAGCGCCGTTCACCCCGAACGCTACGCCCTCGTGGAACAAATGGCGAAGGACCAAGGTTGCACCGTGGCCGACCTCATTGCCCAGAAAGACCTCCGCGCACGCGTAGATATAAATAGGTACGTGGGCGGTGAAGTGGGTTTGCCCACCCTGACGGATATCCTGAAGGAACTGGAGAAACCCGGCCGCGACCCGCGCCAGGCGCTGGAGGAATTTGAGTTCGACAGCCGCGTGGCTTCCATCGACGACCTCGCGGAGGGAATGGAACTGCTGGGAATCGTGACAAATATCACTAACTTCGGCGCCTTCGTGGATATCGGTGTACACCAGGACGGCCTCGTGCACATCTCCCAGATGGCCAACCGCCGCATCAATCACCCTTTAGATGTGGTGAAGCTGCACCAGCACGTCCGCGTCCGCGTCATTGAAGTGGACCGGCGTCGCAATCGCATTTCACTATCCATGAAACAGACCCAACAATGAACCACAACTCGTTATGTCGAAATGACGAGATAAGGTGTTTTCTATTAATTAATAAATTCTCTATGAATTATCTTTGTTTGCTC
>JAFZPY010000135.1 GCA_017552475.1 Bacteroidales bacterium
CCGCTACTGGAGCTCAACGCCCTCCGGTGATTCGAATGCTTTCGACCTATATTTCTATAGTGATAACGTGGCGGCCATGGCTAATGACGGTCGTGGCTTTGGCTTCTTCGTCCGCCTTGTTCAGAATAAATAAGGTATAGGTAGTCCCCGATTTATTAATCTGAACCCTGAAAGTTTTTTCTAACTTTCGGGGTTCATGTCATCTTCACGACCTTAATCGGGCCATTGATAATCGTATTCGAGATTCTCGACCCTGCGGGTCAAGAATGACGGTGTGGCCTTCGGGTCAAGAATGACGCGCATAGCGGACGGTCAAGAATGACGGAATGACGGGTGCGGAGCCACAAGGATGACGAAAACGGTGGTTAAGAGTGACAAGGTGTGGTACAAAAAAAGAGTGTGGCCAAGCGGTCACACTCTTTATAGAGAGATATGTATTCGTCGAAATTACTTGGCGATAACCTTTGCCATCTCGAGGACTTTGTTGGAGTAACCCCACTCGTTGTCATACCAAGAGCAAACCTTAACGAAGGTAGGATCGAGCTGGATACCAGCCTTGGCGTCGAAGATAGAGGTGTTGGGGTTGTTGCGGAAGTCGGTGGAAACGACAGCCTCGTCAGTGTAGGCAAGTACACCCTTGAGAGCGCCGTTGGCAGCCTCTTTCATTGCAGCGCAGATCTCCTCGTAGGTGGTAGGAGTGTTGAGCTCTACGGTGAGGTCAACGAAGGAAACGTCAGAAGTAGGCACGCGGAGTGACATACCGGTGAGTTTGCCGTTGAGCTCAGGGAGAACCTTACCTACAGCCTTGGCAGCGCCGGTGGATGAAGGGATGATGTTCTCGAGGATACCGCGGCCGCCTCTCCAGTCTTTCTTGGAAGGACCGTCAACGGTCTTCTGGGTAGCGGTAGCAGCGTGAACGGTGGTCATGAGGCCTCTCTTGACACCGAACTTGTCGTTGAGCACCTTGGTAAGGGGAGCAAGGCAGTTGGTGGTGCAGGATGCGTTGGAGATGATATCCTGGCCAGCGTATGTCTCGTGGTTTACACCATATACGAACATAGGGGTAGCGTCCTTGGAAGGAGCAGACATGATGACTTTCTTGGCACCAGCCTCGATGTGCTTGCGAGCTTTCTCGTCGGTGAGGAAGAGACCGGTAGACTCAACTACTACGTCGGCACCTACCTCGTTCCACTTGAGGTTGGCGGGATCCATCTCAGCGGTGAGGCGGATCTTCTTGCCGTTGACGATGAGGGTGTTGCCTTCAACAGATACTTCACCCTGGAAAGGGCCGTGTACTGAATCGTACTTAAGCATGTAAGCGAGATAATCAGGCTCGAGGAGGTCATTGATACCTACAACCTCGATGTCGTTGGGGAAGTTTTCAACGGCGGCACGGAATACCATACGGCCGATACGGCCGAATCCGTTAATACCAAGTTTTACCATAATTCTATAACCTTTATTGTAATGTTAAACATTTGTTGTCTTCGCAAAAGCGTCGCAAAAGTACAAAAAAATTCGATAATAACCTTATCTTTGCAAGAGATTTTGA
Organism: Bacteroidales bacterium; assembly: GCA_017552475.1. GTDB lineage: Bacteria > Bacteroidota > Bacteroidia > Bacteroidales > UBA932 > Cryptobacteroides. The sequence goes on from JAFZPY010000135.1 coordinate 1,553, forward strand.
CCCGATGACCGTTCTACGCCATTCAGAGGGCATTTGTGAAAGAAAAATTTTTTACGAACTATATGAAAATCCTGATAACCAACGACGACGGATACCACGCCAAAGGTCTTCGCGCCCTCGCGGAAATCATGTCGGCCTACGGAGATGTGACTGTTATAGCACCCAAATACCACCAGAGCGCCATGGGTATGGCAGTCTCGCTCGGCTTTAAAAAACTGGCTTTCAAGGAGCTCCCTGATGAGAAGCCGGGTCGCTGGGCATACCTTGATGCCACGCCTGCCAGTTGTATCAAACTGGGGCTCAATCTCCCATTCATTGACAGGAAGCCGGACGTCGTTATCACAGGTATCAATCATGGCTCCAATGCAGCTTCCGCAGCCTGCTATTCTGCGACGCTCGGTGCTGCAGAGGAAGGAGCGCTGAACGGTATCAAGTCAATAGGCGTATCCCTCTGTGACTTCAGGCATGATGCCGACTTTACGGTGGTCAGGAAATATCTCCCCGCCATATTTGAAATGCTCCTGAAGTACTGGCCCGATGTCTACGGTCTTATGTACAATATCAATTTCCCCGCCGTTGCGCCCGAGGATGTCAAAGGCATTCGCGTAGCCCGTCAGGGCCGTGGCCATTGGGAAAAAGAGTTCCGCGAATGGGATCCGGAGGTATTCAAGAAATACTTCATCACGGAGGAGCTGTATGGCGACCTCAATGACCGTCCGCTGGAACCGGGGGAGAAGGCCTATATGATGGTCGGCGACTTTATTGACGACGAAGCCGAGACAGCCGATGCCGATCACCGTCTCAACGACGAAGGCTGGATCACCATTACGGCGCTGAATCTCGACAAGACTGATACCGCAGAGACAGCCCGCCTCAGGGCTCTAAAATTTGACCAGGATTTCAAGCGATGAGATACTATATCATAGCAGGGGAGGCCTCTGGAGACCTCCATGGCTCGAATCTGATGAAGGGACTTTACGGGCAGGATCCGGAAGCGGACATCCGTTTTTGGGGAGGCCCGCTCATGAATGCCGTGTTCAAGGCCAATCAGACGGGGGAGGGGCTCGTGCATGATTATAAGGAAGGCGCTGTGATGGGCGTCTGGGAAGTCATAGTGAAAGCCCGGAAACTCCTCGGCAGTGTCCGCGACTGCGAGGAGGACATTCTGGCATGGAAGCCCGACGTCGTGATACTTATCGACTATCCGGGATTTAACTTCAAAATAGCCAAATTCGCTCATTACCATGGCTTTAAGGTGTTCTATTATATCGCCCCCAAGGTCTGGGCATCCCGCGAGAGCCGTGTCAAAAAGCTCAAACGCGACGTGGATAAGCTCTTCATCGTCTTCCCTTTCGAAAAGGACTATTTCACCCGCAAAGGAGTAGACTATATTTATAAAGGTAATCCGCTCGTTGACGCCATTGACGGTTCCGCTGCCTTGAGCGAAAGCCGCGAGGCATTTCTCAAACGCACCGGACTTCCCGACAAGCCATCAATAGCACTTCTCGCCGGCTCACGCAAGCCTGAGATCGGCTTCATGATGCCTCGTCTCACCGCCTTTGCAGATAAAATGCATGCCCTGCCGCAATATTCTGAATACCAATTCATCATCGCCGGCGCCCCATCTCGCACAATGGCCGACTATGCACCCTACATCCAGGGCAGGGAAGACTACATCAAGGTAATCTTCAACCAGACCTACTCCATCCTCCACCAGAGCAACGCCGCTGTCATCAACTCCGGTACGGCCTCCCTTGAAGCGGCTCTCATCGGCACTCCCCAGGTCGTCGGCTACGGCAGCAGCGCCCTCACATTCAACGTCGCCCGTCAGATCATCAAGATCCGCTTCATCAGCCTTGCCAACTTGATTATCAATAGAAACGCCTTCCGCGAACTCCTCCAATACTACTTCACTCCCGACAATGTCGTCGCCGAAATCAGGCGAATTCTTGAAGATAACGCCTACTGCGAACGCATGCTCTCTGATTACAACGAAATCCGCGACCTCCTCGGCGGCAGCGGTGCATCGGCCGCCGTGGCAAAGGCTATGATTGATGCGCTGAAGTAATTAGCGATTCTTTATAATCGTCTCCGAGATTCTCGACCCTTCGGGTCAAGAATGACGGTGTGGTGTGACGGTCGGGAGTGGCGGGAAGAGCGAACGTTTTACATGGAGAGCTCGATCCAGCGGGTTTCAGCTGCGTCGAGCTCCTGTTGTATCTCTCCGTAGCGGGCCGCGGCCTTGCTGACTTCGTCAGCGGAGGCGGAGCCTCCGGAGAGGAGAACCTCCAGGGAAGCTTTCTCTTCTTCAAGGCGCGGTATGGCTGCCTCAAGGGCTTCGAGCTCCCTCTGCTCCTTGTAGGTGAGCTTCTTTTTTTGCTGAGGCGGTGCGGGTGCAGCGGGTGCTGTCGCCCTTGAGGCAGCTTTCGACGCTTTGTCCTCAGCACGTTGCACAGCTTCATATTCCCTGATATAATCCCTGTATTCGCTGTATGTCCCGATAAAATCCTTGACAATGCCGTCACCACAGAATACAAACAGATGGTCTACCAGGCGGTCCAGGAAGTGCCGGTCGTGTGAAACTATGATCAGGCTGCCTTTGAATTCGCGCAGATACTCTTCGAGAATGTTCAAGGTGACAATATCAAGATCATTGGTGGGCTCGTCCAGAATCAGCAGGTTGGGCTGCTTCATCAGGATAGTGAGGAGATAGAGACGTCTCTTTTCGCCTCCCGATAGCTTTTCAATGCGGTTTGCAAGCATGTCGTGAGGGAACAGGAATCGGGAGAGGAGATGAGTGTCGTTGACTGTCTCGAGCACGGTCTGTCCTTCGTCGAACTTCATGCCTCCCTGGTGGTAGTATCCCACTTTGAGCGACTCTCCGCGCTCAATGATTCCGGTCAGTTCTCCTCCCCATGACGGCTCCCAGAGCCCGGCAATCAGGTTGAGGAAAGTGGTCTTGCCGGCAGCGTTGCGGCCGACGATGCCGACACGTTCGCCACGTTGGAAATTGTAGGTGAAATCCCTTAGGTAGCATTGTCCGGACCATGAGAAGGATACGCCTTTGCAGTCGATGACCTTGTTGCCGAGATAGGTGTCGCCCTGACGCAGGTCGGACATGTCAAGGCGCTTTTCTGTGTAGACTCTCTCCGCCCGGTCCTTGAGCTCGTAGAAGGCTTCTTTGCGGTCTTTAGCCTTGCCGGTGCGGGCGCAGGGAGTGCTGCGCATCCATTCGAGTTCGCGGCGGAGGATGTTGCGGACCTTGTCTGTCTCGGCGTTGTAGTTGTCTATCCGTTCAGCCCTTTTTTCAAGATAGTTCTGGTAGCCGCCGCGGTAGGTGTAGACAGCACCATGGTCAAGCTCCATTACGGTGTTGCAGACCTTGTCGAGGAAATAACGGTCGTGAGTCACCATAAGGAGGGTGCAGCGTGAGCGGCTGAGATAGCCCTCAAGATATTCGATGGCATCAATGTCGAGATGGTTGGTCGGTTCGTCCATGATGAAGAAATCGGCCTCTGAGGCCAGCATTTCAGTGATGGCCACGCGTTTCACTTCACCACCGGACAGCGAGCCCATGGGCTTCATGAAATCCGGCAGCCGGAACGACGTGAGTATCTGCTGAACGCGACGTTCGTAGGCGTAGAGGTGTTCTTCATCAAGCGAAACGGTCCATTGCCGGCTGGAGTCCATGATCTGGTGAAGGATCGGCTTCTCCGGCTCAAAAGAGTACTCCTGCTCCAGAAACGCAATGCGTATGTCTTTCAGGAAGAGTATTTTGCCGCCGCTGTCGGATTTGTCCTTGCCTGCGAGAATGCGCAGCAGGGAAGTCTTGCCGGTGCCGTTGGGCGCAATGAGGGCGATTTTGTCGCCCTCATTGATGTTGAATCCTATATGTTCGAAAAGGACCTTGGGTCCGTAGGATTTGGAGATATTCTCGATTTGAAGATATGATGCCATTATTTGAATAGACGGTCCACTTCTTTGACCGCTTCGGGGAGGGCGAAGACTATCACCCTGTCGTAAGGCTCGATGACGGTGCTGCCGACGGCAATGAAAGATTCGCTGCCGCGGATCACGCCGCCGATGATGGCATTGCCGGGGAAGTCGGTGTCCTTGAGTGGCTTGCGGGTGATTATGCTTTTGGGTGAGACGGTGTATTCGAGCACTTCGGCGTCGGTGCCGCTCATGTATTTGACGAAACGGACCTTGTCGGAGAGGGTGAATTTGAGGATGCGGCCGGCGGTGATGAGCTTGCGGTTGATCACGGCGTCCACTCCCATGTCCTCGGCGAGACGCAGGTATTCGAGGTTTTCGACTTCGGCGATGGTGCGCTCGACGCCGAATTTCTTGGCTACTACGCAGGAAAGGATGTTGGCCTCGTCGTTGTCGGTGACGGCAATGAAGGCGTCGTAGTTCTTGATGCCTTCTTCGACGAGGAAGTCGGAGTTGCGGCCGTCGCCGTGGATGACATCGACGTTGTCCGGGAGGTTTTCAGTCAGCTCGATGCAGCGGTCTTTGTCGCTTTCTACTATCTTGATATCATTGAACTGGGTGGAAAGAAGGCCGGCTACGATGGCTCCGAGGCGGCTGCCTCCGAGAATCATCGCACTGGATATTTCCATGTTGGTCTTGCCCAGTATGCTTAGGAGGACTCCCTGGGAATCACGCTTGGTGATGAAATATACGTGGTCCATGTATTTCAGGAGAGTGTCGTGCCTCGGAATCAGCGTGTTGCCTCCACGGTCTATGGCGATGATGCGGAAACTGATGTCAGGCGCTTTCTCCTTGACCATGAGCGTGAACTCTTCGACTCTCATGTCAAGTATGGGGGATTCTTCGTCAAGCTTGAATACGGAAAGCTGTAGTTTGCCTCTGGAAAAGTCCATGGACTCCGTGGAGGAAGCATGTTTGATGAGGGCGAGAATCTCATCCGCGGCAATCTTCTCCGGATAGAACAGCAGGTCTATACCCATATCCTTGAACAACAGCCTGTTGTCCGGCGTGAGATAACTCTCGTCATCAATGCGCGCAGTGACTCTCCGGGTGCCCAGTCTCTTGGCGAGCAGTGCACTGACGATATTCACCGCCTGCGGAACGAATGGATTTACGGCTATGAAAAGGTCGGCCTTTTCGGCTCCGGCCTTTTTAAGCACGTCCACCGATGCGGGATCGCCCTGCACCAGCACGACATCTGCCTGGCCTGAGAGTCTCTCGAGTCTGGTCCCGTTGTCGTCGACAACGGTGATGTCATAGGACTCCTGGCTCAGCATCTTGGCAAGATACGAACCTACTTCTCCCGCTCCTTCGATGATGATTTTCATGATATTGTCGCGAATATTTTTACAAATATAATGAATCCCTGAGAATACGGAACACCTTTTCGGGCTTCATGAAAAGCACCTTGGGCACAATCCAGCCCCTGTAGCGTCCCTTTACAGGCACGACTGCGCTATGCTTCATGCCATGACGCCGCCTCCGGAACCCCCGGTGCGCCTTCCATACGGACATGAAATAATCCCACTTCCCCTGAAACAGGTACATCACGGCTGAAATCCCGTCCAGGACCATCCTCAGGGCCAATAAGATACGCGCCTTGCAAATACCGACTGTCCCCGGCAGGCAATTCTCCAGCATAAGGAGGTTGTTGCGGTAGTTCAGCTCCAGTTTCCATGGCGACGACGTAGGCAATGTCCCTCCTCCCATGTGATACACAATCGATTGCGGCACCGAAGCAATGCTGTAGCCGGCCAGCTGCATCCTCCAGCACAAGTCAATCTCCTCCATGTGGGCGAAAAAACGCCTGTCCAGTCCGCCAAGCTCTTCCCAGGCCGACCGTCTGACCATCATGCAGGCTCCTGACACCCACATGACCTCCATAGGCGTATCATACTGCCCCTCATCCTTCTCAATCAAATTCATCACCCTGCCGCGGCAGAACGGGAATCCGTATTTGTCAATGAAACCGCCTGCGGCACCGGCATATTCAAATGAATCGCGGTCATACCAGCTCTTGAGTTTGGGCCCGCATGCGCCGCAATCCGGATGGGATTCCATCCAGTCCACAAGTGGATCCAGCCAGCCTTCGGTCACTTCCACGTCTGAATTGATCAGGACGTAGTATTCGGCATCCAGCCCCTCCAGGGCCTTGTCGTAGCCCTCGGCGAAACCGTAGTTGCGGTCGAGTACTATGCGGCGGACGCCGGGGAAGGCCTCTGCCATCATCTCCATGGAACCGTCCTTCGATGCGCTGTCGGCGACGATGACTGTGGCGTCACGCCCGGCGGTGGAGCTAAGGAGCGGCGGAAGGAACTTCGACAGAAGGTCCTTCGTATTCCAGTTGAGTATAACGATGGCGGTTTGCATTGTATTTCGGTCTCTATCTAGCGGCGGCAGCACTCATGGTCACTGTCATGGTCGTGATGGCCGTGGCCATGGCAGCAGTGGTGCTCTCCGTCACCGTCATGGTGATGGCCCTCGCCATGGCAGCACTCATGGTCACCGTTGTGGTCGTGATGGCCGTGGCCATGGCAGCAGTGGTGCGCGCCGTCTCCGTCGTGGTGATGGCCGCAGCGGCAGCCTTCCTCGGGAGGAAGGAACTCGCCGTGAAGGCCTTCGGCAAGTTCTTTCCCGGTGGCGTCACGGACTGAGAGGATCTCACCTTTGAAATGAAGGGCCTTGCCGGCCATGGGGTGGTTGAAGTCGAGAGTGACTCCGTCTTCCTTGACTTCGCATACGACGGCGTTGACGACGTGGCCGGAGCTGTTTATCATCGGTAGGGTGCGGCCGGGCTGCATGAGGTCCTCGCGGATCTCTCCGTTGATGGTGAATGCGGTACGGGGCACGTCAAATTTCATTTTCGGATCATAGTCACCATAGCCGTCGGCAGGGGAGAGGGTGAAGTCGAATGTCGAGCCCTCTTCCAGTGAGGCCACCGCTTCTTCAAATTTGGCGATGAGCATGTGCATGCCCTGGATGTATTCGAGAGGTTTGTCTTTGGTGACTCTGTCAACCACTTTGCCGTCTGCTTCAAGCTCGTATGTGAGTGAGACTACTTTGTTGTTTTCTATTTTCATTATGTCAATATTTTCAAGCCGCAAAGATAGTTAATTCTTTTATGAACTGAAATCCACGTCAGTGAAGGCGAGCGAGGGGATGGGCTTGGCTTTGCCGGGGCGGGCGTCATCCGCGGCGCCGAGGAAGTTGTTCCAGAGCTTGATGAAGTTGCCGGTGATGAGCATTTCGCGGACGGGGTGGGTGATGACGCCGCCGGAGAATGCAAAGCCTTCGATGCCGTAGGAGAAGTCGCCGGTGGAGGAGTTGGAGTTGCCGCCGTTGAAGCCGGTGACGAGGATGCCGGAGCCGGCGCGTCGCAGGAGGTCGTCGAGGGTGGTGTCTTCGTCGGTGTGGAGGATCTTGGGGCGGATGGCGTCTTCGATGGTGGGGGCTATGCCCATTTTATTGGACATGTAGGTGTTGACAAAGTATTCACTGATGACGCCGCGGTCGATGATGGGTGTCTCGCGTGTGGCGATTCCTTCGCTGTCAAAGAGGCGGGAGCCGGTCTGGCCGGGGTCGCGGGGCATATCCATGACGGTGAGGCGGTCGGAGAAGACTTTTTCGCCGAGACGGTCGGTGAGGAAGGAGTTTTTCTGCTGGATGGCGAAGGCCGAGAGGGCGTTGAGGACCGGGGTGATGAGCTTGGCGGAGCATTCGCTGTCAACGACGAGGGTATAGCGGCCTCCGGGAGTGGACTGCGGGCCTATCTGTGCTGCTGCGCGTTTTATCGCCGTGGCGCTGCAGTCGTTGATTTTAAGGTCTTTAAGCATCGGGGTGGCGTCCCACCAGTAGCCGGAATAGCGGTTGCCGTCTTTGTCCTGCACCGTGACTTCGTAGCCGATTTCAAAGGAGGTCTCGGTGTGGCGGCAGAAGAGGCCGTTGGAGTCGATGGTGAGGCTGTCGAAGAGGCTGTCGGAGTATTCTCCTTCTTCGGAGATGATGGTGAAGCCTTCTTCAAGGTCGGAGCGGCGGTCCCAGATGGATGAGCTGCGGGCCATTCTGAGCCGTTCGGGGGCGGAAAGGGTCTCGTAGGCGGGGTCGTAAAGACCGAGTTCACGGCCCGTGGCGGCGTCTTTGGCCGTGCGGTCGGGGGAGGGAAGCGCACGGGCCGGGTCGGGAGCAAGCATGCGCACGGTCTCAATGGCGCGGTCAACGAAGGTGCGAAGCTCGACTTCGCTGATGCGGTTGGTGCTGAATGTTCCGTAGCGGCCGTCAACGAAGAGGTTGAGCGAGAGGCTGCGGTCAAGGGCGTGGGTCACTTTGTCGAGACCGCCGTCGAGCATGCCGTACAGGTCGAGCAGACTCTTGTTGACGTTGATGCGGACACCGGAGGCGCCTCGGGACAGGGTGTATTTGAGAGTGGCCTGCGCCGTGGATATTTCCTCTTTCGTGAGCATGCCGGGGATATTGTGCTGGTTCATTATTCTCCTCCTACTGTAAGGTTTTTGACAAGGACTGTGGGGATGCCGCAGGAGACGGGGACGCTTTGCTCTTTGCCGCAGGTCCAGGTGCCGTCGTCGATGCGTAGGTCGTTGCCTGCCGCGATGATGTCGGCAAGGGCTTCGGGACCGTTGCCAATGATGTTGATGTCCTTGACGGGGGCGGTCAGGCGGCCGTTTTCGATGAGATAGCCGCTTTTGACGAAGAAAGTGAAGTCGCCTTCGCCGATTTTGACCTGGCCGTTGGCGAACTGGTCGACGTAGATGCCGCGGGAGACGGATGAGATGATGTCTTCGGGGCGGGCGTCTCCGCCTTCCATGTAGGTCGTGCGCATGCGGGGGATGGGTGCGTAACGGAAGGATTCGCGACGGCCGTTGCCGGTGGGGGTGACGCCGTAGTGACGCGCACTGATGCGGTCGTGCAGGTATGATGTGAGGATGCCGTCTTCGACCATATATGTTTTCTGCCCGGGGACGCCTTCGTCGTCGTAGTTGAGCGAGCCTCGGCTGGCTTTTATCGTGCCGTCGTCGATGATGTTGATGCCTTGGGGGCAGATCCGTTGTCCCATCTTGTCGGTGAAGATGGACTGGCCCTTGCGGTTGAAGTCGGCTTCGAAGGCGTGACCCATGGCTTCGTGGAGGAGAATACCGGATGCGCCTGCGCCCATGACGACGGGCATTTTGCCGCCTTTGGGGCGACGGGCGTCAAAGCGGGCGTCCATGTCTTTGACGGCTTCGGCGGCGAGTTCGTCGATGAGGCTGTCGGAGAGCATTTCAACGCCTATGCGGTAGCTGCGGGAGACGGAGTTGTTCTCCACCCGCGTGCCTTGCTGGAAGACAGCGGAGACGGAGACGCTGGCGAGGGGACGCGTGTCGTATTTGCATTCGCGTAATGAGTTGTACATCAGGATGTCGCTGACCTGCCATGATATCATGGCTATGACTTTTATTACGCGCTGGTCCCTGGTGCGGACGGACTGGTCGAGGCGAAGGAGGAAAGGGACGAGGGCACCGGCTGCGGTATCGCGCCATTGCTGCGAGGCAGGGTAGCGGTCTGCTGCCGGGTTGGGCTCGCCGGGGAAGAATTTTCGCACCATGCGGCGTCCGTTGGAGGCTGCGGGGACGAAGCTGTCGGCTTTGTCGTGCGCTGCTTTGAGGGCATCGGAGACTTGTTTGTCGGTGAGGTCCTGCACGGGGGCGGCGGTGCCGTTGATGGCCGCTGCGGCTCTTGCGCATGCGAGGATGTCATTCAGCGCTGTCGATTCGGAGTATGCGTAGCCGGTCTTGTCGCCCGAGAGCACGCGCACGCCTACGCCGTAGTCTTCGTGCATGCCGCCGGAGGTGACCTCGCCGTCGCGGAGCATTATATTGCCGTAGGTGGTGTTTTCAAAATAGAGGTCCGAGTAGTCTCCGCCTCGGGAAAGGCCCTCCGCAACGAGGCTGTCGAGCTGGGGGGCGGTGACGTTGAAGGTGTCGAGGTAGTATTGCCTGTCGTGTATCATTTCTGTTCTTTGATGGGGTTGC
>JAFZPY010000136.1 GCA_017552475.1 Bacteroidales bacterium
GTAGTCGTCAGGGATGCTTCCGGGAAGGACGAAGTCTCCTGTCAGGCGGATATCGCAGCTGATGTGCGTTTTTTCAAGCAGGAAGCGAGTCAGGTCAAGATTCAGGTCGAAAAGGTATTCGTGATGACGCTCCATTATATTATAAAGGTCATCCCTGTAGTGGTCGAAAAAAGCTGAGGTGTGATAGGCGGAATCGAGGGCGCGGAATGTCCTGATGAGCCAGGGCGTGCTCCAGTCGATGCGTACTTTACGGATGGGGATATTGTGACGCGGCTCGTGGACTATGGGAACGGAAAGCTGCATGGGCCCGCTGTCGGAACAAATCATGCAGCGGTTGCGGTAGGTCTGCTTGCGGAATGACTCGCAGGCTTCAATCTCCACAATAGACGAGACAACCCTGTCATCATGGGGTGACAGGGTGAAATCTCTCGCCATAAGGGCGAAGTATCCTACTGGAGGAAGGTATGCTGTGGAAAGCAGCACTATTCGATATCGCCTTTCTCTCCGGGGGAGCTGGCTCTGATGATACCTCTCTTGGAGCTGCGGATGAAGTTGAGGATCATGTCGCGCTCTTCTGACTGAGGGAAGCCTGACTCAACCTTGGCGCAGCCGTCGGTGATGTTCATGCCCTGGAAATAGATGGTGTCGTAGATATCTTTGATGTTGCGGATCTGGTCCGTGGAGAAACCGCGACGGCGAAGGCCGACGATGTTGACTCCGGCATAGCAGATAGGGTCGCGTCCGCAGAGGACGAATGGAGGTACGTCTTTATTGATCTTGGTGGCTCCTCCGACCATGGCGTGCGCACCGATGTGCGAGAACTGGTGGGCCTTGGCGCCGCCGCCGAGGATAGCCCAGTCTTCCACGTCAGTCTCTCCTGCGATGCCGACATAGCTGACGAGAATGCAGTGGCTGCCGACGGTGCAGTCGTGAGCGACGTGTACATATGACATGAGGAGGGTGTTGCTGCCAATCTTGGTGACGCCCTTGCCGCTGGCCTTGGTGCCGCGGTTGATGGTGGCGCACTCACGGATGGTGACGTTGTCTCCAATCTCTACGTAGGTGACTTCACCTTCGTATTTGAGGTCCTGAGGGATGGCGCCGACTACGGCTCCGGGGAAGATGCTGCAGTTTTTACCTATCTTTACGTATGAGAAAATGGTAGCGTGGGGAAGGATTTTGCAGCCGTCTCCGATCTCTACATTTGCATCAACGAATGCGTAGGGGCCGATCTCGACGTTCTCTCCGATCTTTGCGGAGGGGTCTACGGTTGCGAGTGGATGAATTTTTGTCATGTTCTTCTTTTATTTTTTCAGCAGTTCCATTACTGCCTTTGCTGCTTTCGTATTGATAGTGTGACCGGCTTTGTAAGCGGTGATCCTGGCATTGAGGTATCCGCCGGCAAGACGCAGGTCTCCTATCAGGTCGAGGAGCTTGTGGCGTCCGCATTCGTTGGGGAAGCGGAGCTCAAGGTTGTTGAGATAGCCCTCCGACGTGATGGCGAGGCGGGGCTTACCGAGAAGCTGCGACATGCTCTGGAGCTGTCCGTCACTGACGGGATGCTCGACGATCACTATCGCGTTGTCTACGTCTCCTCCTTTGATCAGGTTGTTCTTGAAGAGGAACTCGATCTCGTGGAAGAATACGAAGGTGCGGCATTTGCCGATTTCCACAGCATAGTCGATGTTTTCATCCCAATGTGCTGTCTGTACTCCGAGTACCTTGGAGTTGAAATCGACTGTGAGGTCGTATGAGGGGGCGTCTGAGGGCTCGATGCGGAGGAAAGCCCCGGTCTGTTCATTCTTTATTTCTACGGTCTCGGGTATGGTGATGTATTTTCTGGGTACTCCGAGATCTTTGACTCCGTCGCTGACGATGGCGTCAACGTAGGGTTTGGCACTTCCGTCGAGAATGGGGACTTCGACGTTGTTTATCTCAATCAGTGCATTATCTACTCCGAGACCGGTGAGCGCTGACATGACGTGCTCTATGGTGGCTACGGAAGCTTCTCCGCTGGAGATGGTGGTGCTTCTCTCTGTACTGGATACATTCGTCGCTATGGCTTCCACCCTGGCGTCACGCCCCAGGTCTGTCCTGATGAATAGTATTCCAGTGCCGGCCGGTGCCGGATTTATTGTCATCGTCGCTATCTTACCTGTGTGAAGGCCTTTACCTTCAAAAGAGTATGAACGCGCGACGGTATTCTGATTGCGCTGCATGCCAAAAAACTATCTTTGTTCTCTTTTGTTTTATCAAATAGTTTGCAAAGATAGTAAATTTTTAACAATTCAATATTCAAATTATACCTTTTGACTCTATTCTTCGCCCGATTGCTTGAATTTGGCGTAGCTTCGCAGGTACTGTTTGATCGGCATGCAGGGGGAACCGAGGAATTGTCCGCCCGGTTTGCGGATGTTGCTGATGACTCCGGCCTGGGCCGCGATGGTGGTGTGGTCGGCGATGGTGATGTGCCCGACTATACCCACCTGGCCTGCGATGATGCAGCTCTCGCCGATCTTGGTGGAGCCGGCTATACCTACCTGGGCGGCCATGACGGTGTTGTCACCGATGACCACATTGTGGGCGATCTGGCATAGGTTGTCAATCTTGACGCCCTTGCCTATGATGGTGGATTCCATCTCGGAACGGTCGATGGTGGTGTTGGCACCGATTTCGACGTTGTCGCCGATGATGACGTTGCCGAGGTGCTCGATTTTCTGCCAGGTGCCGTCAGGCTGGGGAGCGTTGCCGAAGCCGTCGGAGCCGATGACCGCATTGGCGTGGACGATCACGTTGTCGCCGATGACCATGCCGGGGTAGATGCGGACGCCGGGATAGAAAATGCAGTTGCTGCCGATTTTGCAGTTGTCTCCTATGTATACATTGGGATGGATGACGGTGTTGTCACCGACGGTGGTGTGGCGGCCTACGTAGGCGTTGGCGCCGACATACACCGATTTGCCGAACTTCGTGGAGAAGTAGTATTTGGCTGAGAACGCACGGTGACGTCCTCTTATCTGCTTGTCGCGTGAGGCATATTTCAAAAGTTCGGCAAGGGCGGAGTAGGCATTGTCCACTCTCACGAGCGTGCAGCTTACGGGCTCTTTGGCTTCGAAGTCTTTGTTGACCAGAAGGACTGATGCCTTGCAGGTGTAGACATAGTGCTCGTACTTGGGATTGGCGTAAAAGCACAGGCAGCCGGGCTTGCCGTTTTCAATTTTTGCGAACTTGGTGACTTTGGCGGTAGCGTCTCCATCGACGGTTCCTTTGAGGATTTGAGCAAGTTGCTTTGCAGAATATTCCATGGTTTGTATTTTAAGTTGTGTCAATAGTCTGTTAGAAGCGCCATCCCAGCGTGAATGCCGTGTTCCAGAGGGTGGAGCGTATCTGAAGCTCCGGTCCGGAGATGGTAATGCCGTTATTGTCGTAGGGGGCATAAAGTTCAAGGAATTCGTCCGGAAGAAGGGTCTTGCGGATGGAAAAGTCGGCGAAGAATGAACCTGCCGAGCTGTAGCCGAGACCGAAGGAAATGACCTTGAATTTGTCTGTGTCCTGATTGTATCCGGCACGGACGGAGAACATGGGAGAGGGTTTGATTTCCACTCCGGCGCGGAATGTATGTGTCTCGCCGAGACTGGCTTTGATGTCTTCGTTCATGACATACTCGAAGTCATCGGTGTATTCGTCATGGTAGCGGGCCTGGGAGTAGTCGGCGTATTCGTAGTCAGCGCTGAGGATGGCTACCTGTCCGATTGTGTAGGCCAGGCCGGCATTGGCCCTGAAAGGAGTCCTGACGGTGTATCTGAGCGTTTCCTCGGGACTTTCTGCCCATGCGTGTTCGCCGTTGGTGTAGTATGTGTCGCCGAAGAGGACATAGCGTGAGGTGACGTCAGTCCATGTGGGTGTCTGGATGGCCGCGCCAAGGCGGAGTCCGGCCACGGGACGGGCGATGACGCCGGCTTTGAGGTATATTCCGGTACCGGAGATATCCTGACGGTGAAGGAACTGGCTGCGGTCATAGTAGATAGTGCCTGAGCCGTAGTCGATTCCGAACTCGTCGGGGTTGAGGGCGTATTCGCGTATATATTCGTCGCGGGATGTGCTGTATGCGACGAGGCCGAGGTTGGCGCCGAAGTAGAACCAGTTGTCGACATTGGCCGCGAAGTTGACGACAAAGTCGCTGCGGCTGCCGCCGGTGATGCGGCTGTATTGTTGTTCGATGGTGCCGGCCTGCTGTAGAGTGCCGTCGGTCATTGGCTTCTGGGTGACGCCGCAGTATTGGTTGTCACTGTCGCCGTAGGTCGAGATGATCTCTGATTTATAGGCTACGACGGGGCGCCAGTTGAAGCGGTCGTAGGCGTAGTCTCCGTTGAGGTCACTGTAGGAGATGCCGTTTGCCATGGTGGCAAGCTGTGCTGCGAGGCTCTGGCCGGTGCTGGTGCCGCTGCCATAGGCTTTGTGGAGAAAATCGCCGGTGCTGTTGACGGCTATGCCGACGGACCAGCTGCGTATGCCGTGCCTGCTGCTGGTGACGGTACGGTGGATGTAGCCGAAGTTGGGCAGTTTGAGGGCGGCGCGTTTGCCGTGGGCATTGTCCTCGAATCCATAGTGATCCTGGCCCTGATAAGGGGTGCCGATGCTGTTGGTGGAGGAAACGCTGAAGGCTGGAGTGACGGTGAACTGGTCGTAGGTGGCCACTGCGGAGCCGGCCGGGTTGATGGTGAGCGAACCGAGGTCGCCTCCGACGGCTGTCATGGCATTGCCCATCGCCATGGAACGGGCTGTGCCGCCGTAGTTTACCTTACTGGCGTTGAGTATATCGTCAAGTGTCTGAGCCTGTGCGATCTGGCATAGAACCATGACCGCAAGGGCGGCTGTAATTGTCTTTTTCATGTCCTATGTGAAAATTGTTTATCGTCTGTGTGCTCCTCCTCCGCTGCTGCTGCCGCCTGATGAACGGCTGCCGCCGGAAGAAGAACGTCCGCTGCTGCCGCCGCCTGAGAAGCTGCCGGAGGAGCGTGAACCACCTGAATATGAAGATGATCCGCTGGAGAACCCGGAAGACGAGCTGCGGGTGGTGGCGCCACTGTAACTGCTGCGGGAGCTGCTCTGGCTGCTACGGCCGACGCTGGAACTGGACGTGCTGGATGAGCTGCGGCGATAGTTGCTTGATGATGAGCTGCTGCGTGAAGCGCTGCTACGGGTGGTCGTGCTGCGGGTAACTGTGCTCTCTGATGCGGCTGATGCCTGACGTGAAGAGGTGCTGCCTGTGTTGACGCTTCTGCGCCTTACGGGCTGGAGGCCGGAGCCGGAACGAGTCCTTGATTCTGAACTGGCAGCTCCGGTCACGCTTCTGCCGGAGCGTGAAGAGGTGGTGCCCAGTCCGCTTGTGTTCCTGCGGCCGGAGATGCCTGTATGGGCATCTGTCCTGTTGGCATGTACGCGTCCGCCGATGGCGCCGTGGCCGTGATAGTAGTGAGGCCATCCGCCATACCAGTAACCGTAATCATAGTAGTAGGGATGTCCGTAGTAGCCGTAGTACCAGCTGTCCCTGTACCAGGGGTTCCAATACCAATAGTCCCATGAGTCATAATACCACGGGTCATAGTACCAGCTGCCGTAATACCATGGTCTGCCATAGTACCATCTGCTGTGTCTCCAGGAGCTGAGATACCAGGGACGGTATGCCCATGAATATGAATAATAGCCTGTCTGCCAGCCGAGAAGTTCATAGTCCGGCTCGTCTGTGACCGTGATGGTGGTGATATCCTTGCCGAAAGTGAACTTCGCTGTCTTGCCTGAGGGGATGAAAAGGGTGTCGCCTGACTCACGGGTGATGAACAGGCTGGACTGTGAGGTCTCCGCCGCGAGCGCGTCTATCTCGGCGTCGGAAGTGTTGGCCGCGAGAATCTCGCCCGTGTCGGGTATATAGTAGATTCCATCATGGAACTGCTGCGTGGTCGCATACTGCGCTGATGTTCCGCAGGCAGTGAGGACTGCTACGGCGGCGGAGAGGAGTAACATGTTCTTTTTCATAGTGTGAATCTCCTATAATTAAAAAAATAAAAGTATCTTTGCGTCCGTGAAGGCGCATCACGGTATAGTATGCAATAATTATACCCCGCGAGACGCCGCAAGTTTAGCAACAATAATCGACAAAAACAATAACAGCATGGCAAAAGAGGTAACGAGAAGGTCGGACAATTATTCACAATGGTACAACGACCTCGTAGTGAAGGCGGATCTTGCAGAACAGTCAGCCGTACGCGGCTGCATGGTCATTAAACCCTATGGATACGCTATATGGGAGAAGATGCAGGGCATCCTGGACGGAATGTTCAAGAAGACCGGCGTGAAGAACGCGTACTTCCCACTGTTTATCCCCAAATCTTTCCTCAGCCGCGAGGCTGAACACGTTGAAGGCTTCGCCAAGGAGTGCGCCGTGGTTACACATCATCGTCTGATGTCCAACCCTGACGGCCCCGGTGTCGTAGTAGACCCCACGGCAAAGCTTGAAGAAGAACTCGTAGTGCGTCCCACATCAGAGACCATTATCTGGAGCACATACAAGAACTGGATCCACTCATGGCGCGACCTCCCCATCCTCTGCAACCAGTGGTGCAACGTCGTACGCTGGGAGATGCGCACCCGCCTGTTCCTCCGTACCGCTGAGTTCCTCTGGCAGGAAGGCCACACGGCACACGCTACGGCCGAAGAGGCGGCAGCAGAAGCCGAGCGCATGGTCAACGTATATGCCGACTTCGCCCGCAACGTCATGGCCCTCCCTGTAGTCGTCGGTCACAAGAGCCCCAACGAGCGTTTCGCCGGCGCCCTTGACACACTCACCATCGAGGCCCTCATGCAGGACGGCAAGGCACTCCAGGCCGGAACATCACACTTCCTCGGACAAAACTTTGCCAAATCCTTTGACGTGCAGTACACCGACAAGGAAGGCAAACAGCAATACGTCTGGGCTTCATCATGGGGCGTTTCCACCCGTCTTATGGGTGCCCTCATCATGGCACACGGCGACGACAACGGACTCGTCCTCCCTCCTGCCCTCGCTCCTATCCAGGTCGTCATGGTGCCGATCTACAAGACCGAAGAGGAGCGCAACGCCATCCTCGACAAAATGTACGAGCTCAAAGGCAAACTCGAAACAGCAGGCCACTCCGTGGAAATCGATGACCGCGACACCCTTCGTCCCGGCTTCAAATTCGCTGAATGGGAGCTCAAGGGCGTGCCCGTCCGCCTCGCCATCGGTCCTCGCGACCTTGAGGCCGGCACGGTCGAGGTTCACCGCCGCGACACTCTCGAAAAGAGCAGCGAAGCCCTTGAGGGTCTCGATCTGAGAATCGCCGACCTTCTCGACGACATCCAGAAGAATATATATAACAAAGCCCTCGCGTTCCGCGATTCTTCCATCCGCAAGGTTGACACCTGGGAAGATTTCAAGGTGGAGATTGAAAAGGGCGGTCTTCTCCTCTGCCACTGGGACGGCACTGCCGAGACCGAGCAGAAAATCCAGGAAGAGACAAAGGCGACCATCCGATGCATCCCTGTAGACAGTGCGGTATGCATGGAAGAAGGCAAATGTATTTACACCGGAAAGCCCTCGCATCAGCGCGTGCTTTTCGCAAGATCATATTAATATGAAAAGGTCAATCGCACTTATCGCAGCCCTCGCCGCCACCATTGCGACCGCATCCGCACAGAACGTGCAGGAAGCTCTGGCAGCAGCGGCGGAAGCGCTGATAGAGGCGCAGGAGGAGGCCATCCCCGCCCCGAAGCCTACATTCTGGGAACGCTCGTTCCTCGGCAAACTCGACTTCGGCCAGACATCCTTCTCAAACTGGGCTGCCGGCGGCAACAACACCGTCACCCAGTCTGCCTACATCGATGCCAATGCCAACTATCAGAAAGACAAGCTCATGTGGACCAACCGCCTCCAGCTTGACTACGGCATCATGTACTCCTCCGACAAGCCGATAATGCAGAAGACGGGCGACCGGATTTATCTCGAATCCAAGCTCGGCTACGTGGCGGCCAAGAACCTCAACTACACGGCCGCATTGGACTTCAAGACACAGTTTGACCAGAACTACAACTACTCCACCCCCAGTGCCGAGCTCCTGGAGCAATACCCCACTGCGACCGCATGGCGCAGGGCGCGCAGCGTCAAATCGGCATTCTTCTCACCGGCCTACATCAACCTCGGTCTCGGTATGGACTGGGTCCCTTCCGACTGGCTGACCGTCAACTTCGCACCTCTCACCGGCGGTATCGTCGTGGTTGACGACGCACGCCTGCGCAAGTCATATGGCATGGAGCCCGATGAGTTCGGTGTATACCCCTCCGTCCGTTTCGAATTCGGTGCCAGGCTGAAAACCGATGCCAAGGTCAATATCAACGACAATATCAAATACACCACCCAGCTCGTCCTTTTCTCCGACTACCTCCATAAGCCGGGCAACCTCCGTGTCAACTGGGATAACATGCTCTTCTGGCAAATCGCCAAGTACTTCTCAATGACAATCACTACGGGCCTCATTTATGATGACCGGGTCCGTGTCGGGGCTGACGACGCCCATCCTGACGGCTTCCGCAAGGTACAGTTCAAGGAACAGATTGCATTCGGATTCGCATATACCATCTCACGTCCAAGGTCATAGCGATATGCAGAAGACGTTTGACGCCAGATTGAAGGAGCTTCTTGAGCCCGTAAGGGCCCCGGGGGCTCCTTTTACGGTCCTTGTGGCCGTGAGCGGCGGCGTCGATTCTATGTGCATGGCATCGCTTTTCCTCAATACGTCCACTGATGTGCGCATGGCCATCGCCCATTGCAACTTCGGCCTCCGTGGCGAAGAAAGCGACGGCGACGAGGCGCTCGTCGAGAAATGGGCCGATGACAACCACATCCCCTTCCATAAAGCGGGATTCAATACCACCGCCTACGCCTCAGACCGCGGCATCAGTATTGAAATGGCAGCCCGCGAACTTCGCTACGCCTGGTTTGCCCAGCTCTGCGAGGAAAACGAGTATGACGCCGTCGCGGTGGCCCACAACGCCAACGACAACGCCGAGACCCTGATTCTCAACCTCCTGCGCGGTACGGGAAGCCGCGGCATGTCAGGCATGATGCCCGGCGGCGTCCTCCCTGTGGAAGGCTCCCGTATCCCTCTCATCCGCCCGATGCTCGGCTTCACCCGCTACGAGATTGAGTCCTACGCTGATCACAACTACATCAAATATCGCTTTGACAGCACCAACGCCGACAACGCCTACAAGCGCAACCGCATCCGCAACGACGTCTTCCCCATCTTTCGCGAACTCAACCCCTCCTTCGTTCGCACCCTCAATCAGGACATGTCCAATATCGCCGAGGTCAATGCCATCGCCGATGAATACTACCTCGCCCGCAAGAGCGAAGTCTTCGACGGCCGCCGCATCGACACCGACAAGCTCAAAACCCTTCCTCACTGGCAATACATCCTGTACCGCATAATGGAAGAAATGGGCTTCAATTCCTCACAGGCCGGCGATGCGGTGGATGCTCTCAACAGCGTCACGCCAGGCGGCAAGACCTTCTCCGCCGGAGACCTTAATATAATAACGTCGTCGCGTGGCATGGTAATCGGTCGCAGCGCTGACACCGACAACGGCTCCGTACCTGTCGAATGCCCCGGCATCTACACCTGCGGGGATGTCCGCTTCTCGGTGGAACAATGCCCCTACACCCCCGACATGCCTCTCAAGCAGCCTGACGGCACAATAATAATGGATGCCAGAGCACTTCCGTTTCCCTTCGTCGCACGCAACTGGCTGCCGGGCGACTGGATGCGCCCGCTTGGCCTCCACGGCTCCAAGAAACTCTCAGATTTGTTTGTGGACCTGAAATTTGACCTCCTTCAGAAATCTTCCGCCGTTGTCCTTCTGCCACGGCGCTCAAATGAAGACAACCCCGCCGACCATGTCGTGGCCCTTCTGGGACACAGGATCGACGAGGCTGTCAAAGTCACTTCCGCTACCACTTCCGTGATAGTGGTTAAAATCCTTATCTGATATCCAGACTGTAATCCATCAGGGCGTAAGCCTTGGAGGGATCGTGGGCCTTCATGTTGAGAAGGGCCTTGGCGATGCCTTCGAAGGGAGTGCCTGAGAGGATAACGGGTTCGTTTTTCTTGCTGCCGAGGGAGTACATGAATGACTCCATGGTGGTGAGGGGACGGGGGTAGGTGGCGATGGAATAGCCGTCCTCTTCAAGGCCGGCGAGGCCGGCGGCATAGGCGATGGCGTCTTCGAGTGTGCCTATCTCATCCACAAGGTGAATGTCGATGGCGTCGGAGCCGGCCCATACGCGGCCTTGTGCGATCTCGTCGACTTCATGGGGCGCGATGCCGCGGCCCTGGGCGACGAGGGCGACGAACTGGCTGTAGATGTCTTCCACTGAGGACTGCATATATGCCGTCTCGGCAGAGTCGAAGGGACGCATGAGGGAGAACATGTCTGAGTGACGGTTGGATTTGACGGAGGTCACGTTGACATGGAGGAGGTTTTTGGCCGTCTTGCTGAATTCCGGAATCATGCTGAATACACCGATGGAGCCTGTGAGTGTGGTGGCGTCGGAGTAGATGCGGGCTGCGCCGGCGGATATCCAGTAGCCTCCGGACGCCGCGTAGTTGCCGAATGAGGCTACGACGGGCTTCTCTTCAGCGAGACGGTCGAGGGCGTTTTTGATTTTGGTGGCCGCGTTGACGCTGCCGCCGGGGGAGTTGACACGGAGAACGACGGATTTTATGTCTTTGTCTTCGCGTATGTCGTTGATAATTGCGGCGAAGCGGTCGCCGTCGACGTTGTCATAGTCGCTCTTGTCGTCAACTATCTCGCCGTCGGCGAAGATGATTGCCACGCGGTCGCCTTTATAGGAGACAGCTGATGCGATGCGTGCTTCGATGTAGTCGGAGTTGCGGATGAGGTGCAGGTCCTTTTCGGAGGGGACGCCGTTGATGAGGCACATCTTTTCGACGAGGGCGGCATGGTCGAAAGTCTCGTCGACGAGACCGGCTTGTTTGAAATCTTCGGGGAAGTTGAGGGAGAGGTTGTCAATGAGGGCGTTGAGTTCTCTGGTCTCGATGTCGCGGCTGTCGGCGATGGCGGAGGAGAATTCGCGCCAGATAGTGTTGACAAGCACCTGGTTCTGGTGGAGGTTTTCAGCGCTGGCTTCGGAGCGGATGTACATCTCGCCTGCGGATTTGAATTTGCCGTGACGGATGAGCTGGAAGTTGACTCCCAGGCGGTCGAGAAGGTCTTTGAGGAAAATCATGCGGCTGGAGATGCCGACAAAGGTGTTGAGACCGCCGCGATTGGAGGACATGTAGATTTTGTCAGCTGCTGTGGCAAGGTACATGGAGCCGTTGGACGGGGCTTCGGTGTAGGCGATGACGGGTTTGCCGCTTTCGCGGAACTTGGTGAGTGCCTTGCGGATTTCCTCGAGCTGGGCGATGCCTGAGGTGACACCGTCCGGACGGAGGTATATTGACTTGACAGTATTGTCGGTGGCTGCGTTGTTGA
>JAFZPY010000137.1 GCA_017552475.1 Bacteroidales bacterium
CACAAAGAATGAACCTTGCCCGTTGAATGATGGCTTGCGCGTGCGGATGTAACGTACATCTTCGCCGAGCGAACGTACACCCTTGCGTTCAACAGTCAGTTGTCCTCCGCTGTCGGGAGATGATATGGCGCCGCCCTGACCTTTTTCAACGGACAGATGCAGCGGTGCGGTCTGAACGGTGGCATACTTGCCGGCCTTTACGTCATAATAGGAATAGGGCACGGGGTCAATGTCGAATTCGCCGTGGCTTCTCGGGATGAACGGGTATTCAAATGTCTTGCTGCCGGAGGTCCCTGTCTTGTCGGTCTTCTGGGTGGCCTTGACTTCGTAAACCTCGAAGTCCGGCGGGAAATTGACTTTTGGCGCCTCCAGTAGCGAAACATTGCCGTTGCCGCTGACGGTAACAATGAGGGAGGCGGCGTCATGGGCCCTGAGCGTGTCCTTGCTGAGGTAGGCGGAAACCTTGAAATCACCGACTCCGCCTGCAAATGAGGCGGGCGCGCCGTCTGGAAGGGCTGTGACATTGACTGTGACAGGCTGTGTGGTCACGCGCCTGCGGACTGTGACGTACTGGTCTTCGAAGAAACTGTCAAAAATGCTGTTGCCGGTGGAGGCGGTGTTGCGGATATTTACGAGGCAGACGAGTTCGGCGGGGTCTATGCTGAGACGGCCGGATTTCTGGGGGATGAGGACATAGCGGCGCAGAAGGGCGGCGTTGTAGATTTTGCCGTCGATGGTCTCGCGGTGGAATTCGACGTTTGTCGGGGCTTCGGTCTCCTGGCTCCAGAAGCCGTTGAATGAGGGAAGCCTGACGTTTTCAAAACCGGCGATGTTGACTCTCTGGTATAGTTTGAGGGTGGCGGTGACGGGCTCGCCGACAACGGCGGATGTGCGGCTGAGGGTGAATCGCATGAAGAGGTCGCCGCTTGATGATTCGCTGCTTTCGCGGGTGCGGGACTGTGTTGATTGGGTGGAAGAAGATGAGGCGGGCGAACCGTCAACGACTTCGATGCGGATCGGATTTGAACTGATGGTTTTGCCCTTGACCTTGGCTGTCGCAGAAGGGAGGGTGAAGTTGCCTGTACGGGTCGGGAGGAGGATGTAGGTGTAGGTGGTGCGGGAAGAACGGGTGGTCTTGCCGTTGATTATCTGGATGCTGGTGGAGGTGCCTTTCTGGGGACCCCAGACGAGCTGGAATTCGGAGGTCGGCGCCCATTCGAAGCCGGACGGCTCGGATTCGCCTTCTACGGTGAAGGTCACGTTGAAACGTTCGTCCATGCCCACTACTTCATGGACGTCGACGAGTATTGAGTTCTGGGCACTTGCGGCAGTGAATATGCCGAATACGGCCAGTAATATGGTTAACAGTCTTTTCATCACCAATTCTTGTCTTTCTGTCTTGATTTGAGCGCTGCCGCTTTTTCTTTGTTGACCTTGTCCTGGGTCTCCTTTTCCTTGGCCTGGATGGCCTGGAGGAGCTGTTGGGCCTGTTGGGATGTCAGGGCGCCTTCGCGTGGCTGGGGCTGCTGCTGGTTTTGATTGTCCTGCTGGTCCTTATTATCCTGGTTATCCTGATTATTCTGATTGTTCTGGTCCTGCTGATTCTGCTGGTCCTGATTGTCTTTCTGGTCTTTCTGGTCATCGCCGCCACCGCGGCCCTGCTGGTTTTCAAGCATCTTGCGGGCGTAGATGTAGTTTTCTTTGGCGTCAAGGTCGGACGGGTTGAGCAGGAGCGACTGCCTGAAAGCGTCGACAGCGGCCTGGTAGTCTTTTTTCTGGAGGGCTACGTCTCCTGTATTGTAGTAGTAGTCAGCGGCATAGGGGGATGAGGGGGCTTTCTCTTTCAGACGGTCGAGGTATTTGCCCGCTTCATCCATGTTTTGCTGGCGGTAGAGGTTGTTGGCAAGGTTGTAGCTGGCGGCGATGGAGGTGGAGTCGGCCATGAGGGCCTTGCGATATGAGATGTCCGCGGCCTGGTAGGCCTTTTTGCGGAACTGGCGGTTGCCTTTGCGGATGTTGACGCGGTCCGGCTGCGCCGCGGCGGAGAGTGCCGTGACAACGGTGAGGAGTATGACCGTTATGATGCGTAGATGTCTCATGTTCAGTCGAATAAATGGCGTTTGGATTTGCGTTCGCCGATGAGTGTCTCGATCGTGAAGAAGAAGAGAGCGGCGGCGAAGAAATACATGAACTGTTCGTCGTATTCTTCGAAGACAGTGGATTGGAATTCTTCATCTTCGAGGCGGCGTATGTCGCTGATTATTGGGTTGAGGCCGAACTCTTCATTGCCGGCGTGGACATAGGCCCCGCCACCTGCGGCTGCGACTTTGCGGAGGGTCTCCTCGTCGAGACGGGTGACGACGATGTCGCCGTTTTTATCCTTGAGGAGGGCTCCGTCCATGGGGATGGGCTGGCCTTCACCGGAGCCGACGCCGATGGTGTAGACTTTGACGCCTTCTTCCGCGGCCTGCCTGGCGGCTGCTACCGGGTCGTCTTCGTGATTTTCACCGTCGGTGATGACGATGATGACGCGGCTTTTTTCGCTCTGTGCACTGAACCCCCTGAGTGCCGTGCTTATCGCGTCACCCATCGCTGTGCCCTGGATGGGGACGGAGCCGGTGTCGATGTTGTTCATGAACATCTTGGCAGAGACGTAGTCGGTGGTGATCGGGAGCTGGACGAAAGAGCTGCCGGCGAAGACGATCAGACCGATGCGGTCGTCCTTGAGACGGTCGGTGATGCGTGTTATGGCGAGTTTGGCGCGTTCGAGGCGGTTGGGGGAGTAGTCTTCGGCGAGCATGGAATTGGAGACGTCGAGGCAGATCATGATCTCTGCCCCGCGGGTCTTGCGCTCGGAGAGTTTGGCTCCTATCTGAGGACGGGCTATCCCGATGACGAAAAAGAAAAATGCCGTGCAGAACAGAATCGTGCGCACCCAGCCTTTGGCCGGGGACCACGACGGCATGAGTTCGCGCACGAGGACCTGGTCGCCGAATTTGCGGATGCGAAGGCGACGGAGGTATCCTCCGATTCCGTGTGCGATGAGTATCAGCGGAATCAGAAGAATAAGCAGCAGATATTCCTGGTTGGCGAAAAACAACATATCCTAAGGCAATCTTCTTATTAACATTCTTATGAGCAGTTCGGCGAGGAGGCAGACGAGCGCGATGACTGCATACTTGAGGAACAGGTCCTTGTATATGGGAAAACTGTCCACTGTGGTGCGTGTCTTTTCCATCTTGTCGATCTCACCGTATATTTCAGAGAGCTTCGTGTTGTCGGTGGCCCGGAAATATGTGCCGCCGGTCTCGGATGCAATCTGCCGGAGGAGGTCTTCATCGATTTCAACCCGTACGTTTTGCATCTGGACGCCCCACGGGGTCATGTAAGGATAGGGTGCCTCTCCGTTGGCTCCAATGCCGATGGTGTAGACGCGGATGCCGTAGGTCCTGGCGATTTCGGCGGCCATTTGGGGCGTGATCTCTCCCATATTGTTGACGCCGTCGGTAAGGAGGATGATGACGCGGCTCCTGGCGTCGGAGTCCTTCATGCGGGCGACGGCGGTGGCCAGGCCGTTGCCTATGGCGGTGCCGTCCTCGATAAGGTCGGTGCTGATCTCTTTCATGAGGTTGATCAGAGTGGCCCTGTCGGTGGTGAGGGGACATTGGGTGTAGCTCTCTCCGGCAAAGACTACTATGCCCATGCGGTCAGTCGGACGCTGGGCGATGAATTCTATGGCGATGTCCTTGGCAGCGCTGATCCTGTCAGGCTTGAAATCCCGCGCCAGCATACTTGTGGAGACGTCCATGGCGAGGACAATATCAATGCCTTCGGTGTCGATTCGCTCCATCTGTGAAGATGAACGCGGACGTGCAATGGCGATGACAATCATGATGAGCGCGATGGTGCGTAGCACGAACGGCACATGCCGGAGTACTGGGATAATGGAAAAGCCGCCGGTCTTCCATGGGGTGAGGGTGGATACCCTCAGATGGGGACGTCGCTCCTTAAGCTCCCGGTAGATGTACAGCAATACCAGAAGGAAAGGTATCGTGAGAAGCCAGAGAAGGGCAGGATACTCGAAAAACATTATTCAGCCTCCTTTTCTGTTCCGGCCGACTCTTCGTCAAGCTGGTGTTGATATGTGGATGTGACAAAACGGACGGCCGAAGGGAGTGTGGAGGCGTTTTCTTCGCGCGTAGCGGTGTGCTTGGCGAATTTCACGAAGTCGGCGCGTTCGAAGAGGTCTTTCATCTCCTCGTAGATGTCCGCGGGGATGTCGGTAACTTTGAGGTCCTGGAAAATCTCGGCGGTAGTCATCTCCATGGCTTCGACTCCGTAGCGGGCGACAATGTATTCGCGGAGGGCGTCGGTGATGCCGGAGTAGAAGGCCTTCTGTTTGTCCGGCTCCCAGTATTTATCGCCGCGGAAACGGTCCAGCTTGCGCAGGGCAACGATATGGGCGGGTTCGGCGGCTTTGCCGGCCTCGGCTTCCCGGTGCCTGCGGAGGAGCGTCGCTGTCAGCCAGATGAATGCCAGAATGGTCAGGGCGGCGATTATCCATGGAAGTATCTCCTTGAAAGTGACCGGATAGCGGATCTGGCCCTTGATGTCGTTAATCTCAAAAGTAGCGGTGTCGACAGGCATTGTGAAGACCTCGATGGTGGGGCTGTTGAAGACAAGAGTGTCGAGGGTACCGTCCGGGAGTTTGCGGAGGAGACTGATTGGAGGAAGCTCGTATGTGCCTTCGTCGAAGGTGGTGATAGTGCGGCTGACCTGAAGGTCGCGGATGGCGTCAGCTTTGCGCCCTTTTGTGGAAAGTGTGTCGAGACGCCAGGGAGTGACGGTCTCAAGAGGGGCGACTAGGCTGTCCGGCCATTCGGGAAAGGCGAAGGCTGTGCCGTCGGCGACGCCTTCAAGGCGGACGCCGTATTCGATCTGGTCGGCTATGAGGATGGAATCTCGTGGCTGGAGCTGACGGGTGTATGCTCCGTCGAGGCGGATGATTCCGGAAACGGCCAGTATGAGGGTAAGAATGTTCATTTTCCTGTTATCTCATGTTGAAAAGGGCCAGAAGGCTTTTGACATAATCTTCGTCGGTGGCGATGTCCACGCTGTCGACGTGATACTTGTTGAAAAGGTGCCGGGACGATTCCTCGACTGTGCGGAACCATTCGGAGTAGCGGCTGCGGACCTTTCGGGAGGATGTGTTTATCCATGCTCCTGCGCCGGATTCGGAGTCCTTGACATGGACGAGCCCGACGTCGGGGATGGCTCTTTCGCGAGGGTCATGAACGCGTATGACGCTGAGGTCGTGCCGGTTAGCGGCCACTTTCAGTGCATCTTCGTAGCGGGGTGTGCCGTCAGGGTGGACGTCAAGCATGTCGGAGAGGAGGAATGCGGTGCACTTCTTCTTTATGGCGCCGGTGAGGAATCTGAGAGCCTCGCCGATGTCGGTGCCGTCGGAGAGGGGCTTATATTCTATAATCTCGCGGATGATGTGCAGAAGATGGCTCCGGCCTTTTTTCGGCGGGATGAATTTCTCGACTTTGTCACTGAAGAACAGGGCTCCTACCTTGTCGTTGTTAAGGATAGCGGAGAAAGACAGTACTGCGGAGATTTCGGCGATCTGTTCACGTTTGGTCATGGCGGATGTTCCGAACAGGCCGGAACGGCTGATGTCTATCATGAGGACGACGGTCAGTTCCCTTTCCTCTTCGAAGACCTTGACATAGGGTGCCCTGAGGCGGGCGGTGACGTTCCAGTCCATATTGCGGACGTCGTCGCCGTAGCGGTATTCCCTGACCTCGCTGAATGCCATTCCGCGTCCTTTGAAGGCACTGTGGTATTCGCCGGCGAAGATCTGGTGGGAGAGAACCCTGGTCTTGATCTCTATCTTCCTGACCTTTTTCAGAAGGTCTGTCGCTGAGGTGGTGACCATTACGGAACGATTACTGCGTTGATGACTTTTTCTATGAGTTCTTCAGTGGTGACGTTTTCGGCTTCAGCTTCGTAGGTAAGGCCTATTCTGTGGCGGAGCACTTCGTTGCATACCGCGCGCACGTCTTCCGGAATCACATAGCCTCTGCGCTTGATGAAGGCATAGGCTTTGGCGGCAGCGGAGAGAGAGATGCTGGCACGGGGAGATGCTCCGTAGGAGATGAGGTCTTTCATGGACGCGAGACCGTAATCGCCGGGTGTGCGGGTGGCGTAGACGATGTCGACGATGTATCTTTCAATCTTTTCGTCCATGTAGACGTCGCGTACGACTTCACGGGCGCGTACGATGTCTTCAGGGGAAACGACTGCATTTGCTTTGGGGAAAGTGCCTGAATTGTTCATGCGGATGATCTGGCGCTCTTCTTCTTTCTTGGGATAGTCGACCACGACTTTGAGCATGAAACGGTCCACTTGGGCTTCGGGGAGGGGATAGGTGCCTTCCTGTTCGATGGGGTTTTGTGTGGCCATCACGAGGAAGGGCTCGGGAAGCTTGAAGGTCTCGTCACCGATTGTGACCTGACGTTCCTGCATGGCTTCGAGGAGTGCGGATTGCACCTTGGCCGGGGAACGGTTGATTTCATCGGCGAGGACGAAGTTGGCGAATACGGGACCTTTGTGGACTTCGAAGCTCTCGTTTTTCTGGGAGTAGATAAGCGTGCCCACGAGGTCTGCCGGCAGGAGGTCCGGAGTGAACTGGATGCGGCTGAACTTGGCATCCACGGCCTGCGAGAGGGTGTTGATTGCGAGTGTCTTTGCAAGTCCCGGAACGCCTTCGAGGAGGATGTGGCCATTGGCCATGAGACCGATGAGAAGGTTGTCAACGAGGTTTTTCTGTCCCACGATGACCTTACCGATCTCAAGGGTGAGAAGGTCTACGAACGAGCTTTCTTTCTGGATGCGGTCGTTGAGCTCTTTGATGTTTACACTTTCCATATTATTATTAAATTTGCAAGGTCAAATTTGGTTATGCGATACACTGTAAGACTATCATACGACGGGTCTTCATTCTGTGGCTGGCAGATTCAGCGCGGCGCTCAAAGTATTCAGGAGTGTCTGCAGAATGCTCTGTCGACTCTCCTGAAGGCCGGGATCGAAGTCACCGGCGCAGGGCGGACTGACTCCGGAGTGAATGCGGTCAATTATGTGGCCCATTTCGACTGGGACGGAGATGCGATCATCGATCCGGACAATTTTGTCTACAAATTAAATGCCATCCTGCCGCGTGGAATAGTGGTTCATGAGGTACTTGAGGCGGGTCCTGATTTCCATGCCAGATTTGACGCCCGGAGGAGGGAGTATACATATTTCCTTCATCGCTGCAAGGACCCCTTTATTGAAAGGTATTCTTATATGTATATGAGGCCTCTTGATGTTGAGGCAATGAATGTTGCGGCCGGCTATATTCTCGGAACGCATGATTATTCATGCTTTGAGAAAACCGGCGGCAACAATAAAACCTCCATTTGTACTGTGTTTGAGGCGGGTTGGCATTATTATACGCCGTCTCATGTGGATGTGCTGGGGTATCCGGCCGGGGGGAAGTATCTTTATTTCCGTATCAGCGCTGACAGGTTTCTGCGTAATATGGTGCGGGCTGTCGTGGGTACGTTGCTGGAAGTGGGTGTGGGAAAGCGCTCGCCTGAGTCGGTGAAGGAGCTTGTCGCGACAGGTACGCGCGGCGATGCAGGCCAGTCCGTTCCGGGAGAGGCGTTGTTTCTCAATGAGGTGGATTATTGATTATTCCGCAAGGGAGCAGATGAGCGTGGCGGAGGTGCAGGATTCTACTTTTACGCGTACATAGTCGCCAGTTTTGTGGCCGCCGCCGGGGAAGACGCACATCTTGTTGTTGGAGGTGCGGCCGCAGAGGTCGCCGGGGTCGCGTTTTGACGGGCCCTCGACGAGGACTGTGTGGGTCTTGCCGATTTCCTTCTGATAGCTTTCGAGGCTTTTGCGGTTCTGGAGTTCTATTATTTCGTTGAGGCGGCGTGTCTTGACTTCGGGCGGGACATCGTCAGGGTATTTTCGTGCAGCGAGGGTGCCCGGACGCTCGGAGTACTGGAACATGAAGGCCCAGTCGAATCCGACCTCCTCCATTAGTGAGAGGGTGTCCTGATGGTCTTGCTCGGTCTCGCTGCAGAAGCCAGCGATGACGTCTGCGGTGAGGCTGCAGTCGGGGATGACGCTGCGGATTTTAGCGACGCGTTCGAGGTACCATTCCCTGGTGTAGGTGCGGCGCATCTTTTCAAGAAGGCGGGTGCTGCCGGACTGGAAGGGGAGGTGGATGTGCTTGCAGATGTTGTCATACGCCGCCATGGTCTCTATGACTTCGTCGCTGATGTCTTTTGGATGGGAGGTGGAAAAGCGTACGCGGAGGAGCGGACTGATTTCCGCAACCATGCGGAGAAGGGCTGCGAAGTTGACGGTGTCGGCGGGGTCGTCAGGGTTTTTCCAGAGGTAGGAGTCTACATTCTGGCCAAGCAGGGTGACTTCCTTGTAGCCGTCATTGAACACCTGGCAGGCCTCGCGCACTATGCTGTGAGGGTCGCGGCTGCGTTCGGCACCACGGGTGTAGGGAACTACGCAGTAGGAGCAGACGTTGTTGCATCCGCGCATGATGGAGATGAAGGCGGAAACGCCGTTGCGGTCGGTGCGTAGGGGGGTGATGTCAGCGTAGGTCTCTTCATGGGAGAGCATGACGTTGATCTGGGGATTGTCGGGAGCGATGTTCCTGAGGAGCCGGGGGAGTGAACGGTAGGAGTCGGGACC
>JAFZPY010000138.1 GCA_017552475.1 Bacteroidales bacterium
CGCATGGGATGCCGGTCGCTGTTCGCACAAGGTTTACCTGGGAGCATACAACCTGACCAACCGGCATAATCCGCTGTCGTTGATTTATGATATCGATGAGCAGTGCTGGAAGCAGGTGTCGCTTCTGCCTGTGGTGCCGACAGTTAAGTATTCGGTAGCATTTTAGAAAAAGCCGGCCCCGAGGGGTCGGCTTTTCAGGTGTATGTCGCAGACGATTAAACGAGTGCGAGAGTCAGGACGCCGCGGCAGCAGAGCTTGCCGTCGACACAGAGCTTGGCGGAGCAGATGAAGATACCGCCTTTGTTTTCATCCATAGTGGCTGTGACCTCGCACAGGTCGCCGGGCTTTACCATGTTCTTGAATTTGACCTGGTCGATGCCGCGATATAATGTGGCATGACCCTGTATCTGGTCTTTGATGAGAATGGCACAGCTCTGTGCCATGATCTCGCAAAGGATTACTCCTGGAACCACGGGGTTGCCGGGGAAGTGACCGCGGGTGAAGAATTCATCTTCTTTGATACGGTACTCTCCGTGTCCTTTGCCCTCCTCGTCTACCCAGGCCTTCTCTATGAGAAGCATCGGCTCGCGGTGAGGGAGGTACTGTTTGATCTGTTCTTTGTCAAGCATGTTTTATAGGTTTTAGTAGTTGTGTGTGACAAAACGCGGTGATGGTTAGTCACCGTAACGCCTGAATGCCACGCAAGCATCGTGCCCGCCAAAGCCGAGAGAGTCAGAAATACCCAAAGTGATATCACTTTTGACAGCGACATTGGGTGTGTAGTCCAGGTCGCATTCGGGATCCGGGGTGTCAAGGTTGATGGTGGGAGGGATGATGCCGTTCTTGAGTGCAAGTATCGTGGCAATCGCTTCAGCTGCGCCTGCGGCTCCGAACATATGGCCGGTCATGGATTTGATCGAACTGATGTGGGCCTTGTAGGCGAAGTCGCCGAGGGCGATCTTGTATGCTGTCGTCTCGGCTACGTCGTTGAGGTGAGTGCCGGTGCCGTGGGCATTGATATAGAGATTATCCTTTGACTTGTCAAAGCCTGCCTCTTCAAGGGCGAGGGAGATACATTTGGCCTGTGTGGAGCCGTCCGGTCTCGGTGCGGTGGCATGGTAGGCGTCGCAAGTGTTGCCGTAGCCGACCATTTCACCGTAGATGTGGGCACCCCTGGCCTTTGCGTGCTCAAGCTCCTCGAGGATGAGGATGCCGGCGCCGTCGCCCATTACGAAGCCCTGGCGGTTCTTGTTGAAGGGGAGGGAGGCGTATTTGGGATCCTCGGCGCGGGAGAGAGCCTTGGCATTGGCGAATCCGGCGAGTCCGAGAGGGATGGTGGCGTTTTCGCAGCCGCCGGTGATGATGGCGTCGGCGTATCCGTGGCGGATGGCGCGGAATGCCTCACCGAGACAGTGTGATGAGGTGGCACATGCGGTCACGATGTCAAGGCAGGGACCCTGGGCATTGTGCTTGATGGCGATGTGACCGGCGGCGATGTTGGAGATCATCGTGGGGATGAAAAGGGGAGAGATCCACTGACCTGAAGGGTCTTCGATCATCTTGGCGGTCTCCCTGTACTGCACTTCAAAACCACCGATACCGGAGCCTACATATACACCGAGCCTGAAGGGGTCGATGTTCTTGTCGTCGCCGTCGGTATGGAGACCAGAGTCTTCCATTGCCTGGTAGGCGGCTGCCATGCCGTACTGTGTGAAGAGATCCTGTTTGCGGACAAAGGGCTTGTCCATGCCGTATTTTTCTGCGTCGAAATCCTTGATTTTGCCGGCGATCTTGACGGGCAGGTTGCCCGTGTCAAATTCTGTGATATAATCTATGCCGCATACTCCGTCGAGGAGGTTTTTCCAGAAAGTGGGAACGTCGTTTCCAACTGAGGATATGACACCCATACCTGTGATAACAACTCTTTTATTGCTCATGTCTGTTTTCAAAAAATTTCTACAAAGATACTTATTTTTTCCGGACTCCGTTACCACTCCATGATGGCTGCTGCCGAGAGCAGACCGGCTCCGAATGCACTGAATACGATGATGTCGCCTTTCTTGAAACGTCCTTCGCGATTGAGCTCGTCCAGCAGGATCGGGCATGATGCGGAGGAGGAATTTCCATGGGTGGCGATGTTGGTGGGGAATTTTTCCTCAGGTACGCCGAGGCCGCTGCGGATGCCTTCTACGATGCGCATGTTGGCCTGGTGGATGAGGAAGTGGTCTGCGTCCTCGATGGTGAGGCCGGTCTTTGCGAGAAGTTCATTGATGTCTCGGATTGACGTAGAAACGGCAAATCTGAACACTTCGCGGCCTTTCATTTGAAGAGGTACGGAGTCTTCCTCCTTGGTGATAAAGGGTGTGGGCTCAAGGATGCGGTGCTCGTAGATCTTGTCGATGGAGGGCTCGGCGTTGAGCTTGATCGCTTTCATGTTGTCACCCTTGGTAAATACGGCTGCGCCGGCTCCGTCTCCGAACAGCACGCAGGTGGCCCTGTCCTCCCATGAGGTCATGCGGGTGGGCTCCTCCGCGCAGACGATGAGGACGTTGTTGACCTTGCCGGCTTCAAAGTATGTCTGGGCTATGTCCATGGCATATATGAATCCGGGGCAGGCGCAGTTGATATCAATCATAGGGCAGGTCAGTCCAACCTGCTGGCCGATGATACAGCTGAGACCGGGGGTGATGTGCTCGCTGATGACGTTGGAGCAGATAAAGAAGTCTATGTCCGAAGCCTGGAGGCCGGCGTCGGCAAGGGCCTTGCGGGCAGCCTCGGCACCGAGATCTTCCACTTTCTCGTCGGATATCACGTGCCTTGATCGGATGCCGGTGCGTGTGACAATCCACTCGTCGCTTGTGTCTAAGAATTTGGAGAGGTCATCGTTCGTGACCTGTTTGCGGGGAAGTGCGCTTCCCGTTCCGATTATTTTCATATTTGCTGCGTGTAATGAATTTTTCAAAAAAACCGTCGCAAAGATAGGATGATTTTTTTGATGGGTGAAAAATATGTGGCGAACTCCACGTGTGCGGGCGAAAGCGTGTGCGTATGTGGTGAAAGAGGTGTATATGGGGTGAATCATGCGATTTGTGCAATGAGAAAAAATGATTATTTTTGTGTGATAATGACACTCAACGACAACAGATATGTACCGGACTATCTCCGGTCGAAGTATGAGCTCCTGGGGACCGTGACCTTCACGGCTCTGGTGTCGATTGTGGTGTTGCTGTTGAGGATACCTTTTTCGCACAATGCGTGGTTCCGGCTGGGTAATTCCGTATTTTTCGTCTTCACTCTCCTGTTTGCTGCATTCTGCCTGCTGCTGATCATTTTCTCCCGGGCGGTGATGTACAGGACCAGGAAGGATTTCCGGATGAAATGGTGGGCTTATGTACTGTGGTGCGCCATAGAGGTGATTCTGTGCTGCGTGCTGTATACGATATTCACCATGACCATTGCCAAGCCGGAAAACTCGACCGCCCTCAAGATTTTCCTCAGTTCCATATCATACGGAATACTCTCCCTCGGCGTGCCCTACGCCATTTCAGCGATGTACTTTATCATTACGCATCAGGAAAAGACTATCCGTCTGATGAACCTGCGCAACATTCCTGACGGGACTCCGGCGGATTCCGCAGCATCTTCCTCCGCCGGGCTGCAGAAAATCACGCTGTTTGACAACAGCGGTTCGCTGAAACTCTCCGTGGACTCTCGCGACCTTTATTATATCGAGTCGGATGACAACTATATCAAGGTGTGGTATACCGATGCCTCCGGCGAATTGAAGATGTATATGCTCAGGTGCCGCCTGAAAACCGTAGAAGAGAGCTTCCTCGGCAGCGACCTCGTCCGCTGCCATCGCAAGTTCATAGTCAACATGGCCAAGGTCAAGGTGATTCGCAAGGAGCGCGACGGCTATGTGCTTGACCTTGACTCCGATAAAATCGAACCCATACCAGTCACCCGCACATACGCGGAAAATGTTCTCGGAAAATAGTTATTTCTTCCTGCTCCTCCTCCGCCTGTCACGAAGTCTCGTGGCGCTCTCCACTACCAGCTGGTCCTGCAATGCACCTCTCGCTCCGAGCGCATTGAATATTGCGACTATGAGGGGCAATATGACCGTCCATCTGAATACGACCTCGTCCGGAGCCGAGAAATACATGTATCCCAGCCATATTTGTACGCCAAGTGCGACGAGAGCGCAGATGGTCGCAACTCTCATCTGGAGTATACGGACCTTGAATGAGACCAGCGCGAGCAGCTCGCCGAGTCCGAGGATAATAAGCAGGATGATGAAATATGGCCTGGCCAGATCTGCGTAGCGGATATACTGGATGCCGTCGGACGCGGTGGCCGTAGCTGCGTCACCGAAAATCAGGATGGCTGTAACAAGCGCTGCCAGCGCGAGATATAATGTCTGTGCTCTTTGCCACATAAAAATGATGCCGTTTCAAATTTGTTTGCGCAAAAATAGGAAATAATACTCATATAACCTATATTTGCTTCTTTCAACGTTCATTTAAACCCAACATATCATGAGAATACCAGAATCAGAACTGATAATAAATTCCGACGGATCCGTATTCCACATCCACCTCAGGCCCGAGGAGCTTGCGGACAATGTAATCATGTGCGGCGATCCCGGCCGCGTGGACATGATGGCTGAATATCTGGAGGAAATAGAATTCCGTCACCAGTCACGCGAGTTCGTTTCCGTCACCGGAAAATACAACGGCAGGCGCATAACCCTGCTTTCCCACGGTATTGGACCTGACAATATCGATATCGTCATGACAGAACTTGATGCCCTCGCAAATGTGGACTTCGAGACACGCGAGGTGAAACCCGAACATCGCACACTGAATATTCTCCGTATCGGTACATCAGGTGCGCTTCATGCTGATATTCCTCTTGGTTCATTCATCCTTTCGCACATGTCCGTCGGCTTTGACGGCGTGATGAACTGGTATGGCGGCAGGGAGAAGATCACTGACCTGGAAGTTGAGAACAACTTCATGAAGCACATGAACTGGGATAAAAACCTTCCCACTCCGTATTTCGTAAAGGCCGGCAAGAAGATTATCGACAAGTTCGAAGACTGTACCGTGAAAGGCGTGACTATCTCGGCGCCCGGCTTCTATGGCCCTCAGGGACGCGTCGTCCGTATGCCTCTTGCCATGCCGGATATGCTTGAGAATATCGAATCATTCCGCTTTGGAGATTATCGCATCACTAATTTTGAGATGGAAAGCGCACCGCTCGCCGGTTTTGCCGCCCATCTCGGGCATAACGCCGCGACCGTATGCTGCGCTATCGCAAACCGTTATTTGAAGAGTTCAAATCCTGATTACAAGCCGCAGATCCGCAAGCTTGTAGAGTTGTCCCTGCAAAGAATGTCGGAACTTTAATCCTTCCAGACTTTCAGATATTGCTCAAGAGCCCACATCTCGTCACGATAACGGGCGGCAGCAGTAAAGTCGAGGTCAGACGCCGCTTTAAGCATCTTGCGTTTGGCCTCGGCTGCTGTTTTCTCCACCTGCTCGCGGGACATGGACCGGATGACGGGATCCTGAAGAACGGCGGCGAGGTCGGCCTGAAGGTAGCCGTCGACGTAGGCTGAGTTCGTGGGCCTTTTGGCGTCGTGCCCGAGGCCGACGGATACCGTTCCGCGTCCGAGGTCGGACGGATTGGGGACGTATGTGGGGTGCGATACGGAGTCTTCGGCGCTGACATGTCCGGTGACGGAGTTGCGCAGCCGGGGGTTGAGCGGTTTGGAGTCTTCCATGAGGAAGCCTGAGATGTGTGTGGTGTCTTCTTTTGAATTGACAAGTTCCGTGATGAGGGGATTGGAACGGACCTTGACCTGTTTGGGGGTGATGCCGTGGAGTTTGTTGTATTCCTGCTGCTTGGAGCGGCGGCGGTCGGTCTCGTAGATGGTTTCCTGCATGGACTGGGTGATGGTGTCGGCATACATGATGACGAGGCCGTTGACATTGCGCGCAGCTCGTCCGGCTGTCTGGGTGAGGGCCCTGGTGGAGCGAAGGAAGCCTTCTTTGTCGGCGTCGAGGATGGCGACAAGAGAGACGGTGGGGATGTCGAGACCCTCGCGGAGGAGGTTTACGCCCACGAGGACGTCGAACAGGCCGTTCTTGAAGTCTTCGATGATTTCGACGCGCTCGGCCGTGTCCACGTCGGAGTGGATGTAGCGTGCACGGACGCCCATTTTCTGGAAGTAGGAGTCCAGCTCTTCGGCCATTCGTTTGGTGAGTGTCGTGACGAGTACGCGCTCGTCCGCCTCGGCGCGCTTGCGGATCTCCTCCATGAGGTCGTCGACCTGCCCTTCGGTAGGTCGGACCTCGATGGGAGGGTCCAGCAAGCCGGTAGGGCGGACGATTTGCTCCACGACGAGCCCTCCGGATTTCTCCAGCTCGTATTCTGAGGGGGTGGCGCTGACATAGACCGTCTGGCCGGTGACTGACTCGAATTCATCGAAGGTGAGGGGACGGTTGTCTGCTGCGGCCGGGAGGCGGAAACCATATTGGACAAGTGTCTCTTTGCGGGAGTGGTCGCCTCCGAACATGGCCCTGATCTGGGGCAGGGTGACATGGCTCTCGTCAATGAATGTGATGAAATCGTCGGGGAAATAATCAATGAGGGTGAAGGGGCGCTGCCCGGGCTTGCGACCGTCGAAGTAGCGCGAGTAGTTCTCCACACCGGGGCAGTAGCCCATCTCCTTGATCATCTCGATATCGTATTCTACGCGTTGTTTGAGCCGTTTGGCCTCAAGCCCCTTGCCGATGGACTCGAAGTATTCGACCTGTGCTACGAGATCGTCCTGTATCTGGCTGACTGCCATGGCTCCCTTTTCTTTGGAAGTGACAAAGTTCTTGGCGGGGTAGAGCAGGATTTCGTCAAGCCGGTCGAATGTTGCCCCGGTGACGGGGTCGATGAGCGAGATGGCGTCCACTTCGTCGCCGAAGAACTCGATGCGGGCTGCATAGTCGGCTCCTCCGAGGAAGATGTCGATCGTATCCCCCCGCACGCGGAAAGAACCGCGCTTGAAGTCTGTCTCGGTCCTGTAGTAGAGGGCGTCGACTATCTTGTACAGGAGTCTTGTCATCGACATCTGCTCTCCCTTGGTCACCTTGACTGTCTGGTCATGGAAGTCGTCGGGATTGCCGATGCCATAGAGGCAGGAAACGCTGGAGATGACGATGACATCCCGGCGGCCGGACATCAGGGCGGAAGCGGCACTGACACGAAGCTCGTCGATCTTGTCATTGATACTCAGGTCTTTCTCAATGTATGTGTCCGTAGTGGGGATGTAGGCCTCGGGCTGGTAGTAGTCGTAGTAGGAGACAAAGTATTCGACCGCGTTGTTGGGGAAGAATGCCTTGAATTCGCCGTACAGCTGCGCTGCAAGCGTCTTGTTGTGGCTTAGAATGAGCGCGGGGCGCTGCAGGTTCTGGATTACGTTGGCCATGGTGAAGGTCTTGCCGGACCCCGTCACACCCAAAAGTGTCACGTCCCGGACGCCCTCCCTGAGTGCGTTTGTGAGGCCTCGGATGGCTTCCGGCTGGTCTCCGGAGGGGGGGAAAGGGGATTGTATGGTGAACTTCATGATTCGTCTGTTTTTGTATTGCAAATGTAATAAACTTTGGCTTCTGGCACAATTGATACCATAATTTGCAGTGAAATAATTTGTAATGTTAAAAAAATTAACTAATTTTGCGATAAATATGTGGTCGAAAATCGGCTGCGTAAAAAAGGTAAACTACTATAATACATGAAGTATCAGTTTAAATCTTTTTTATAAATTATGAAAGGAATCAAAACAATTCTCGGTGCTGTTGCAATCGCAACACTCCTTTCCTTCAGCGCTAACGCTCAGGAAAACAACAACCGTGATGAGGAAGGTAATATCGTTCGCGGTTCTTATCTTACCAACGGTTTCTGGTCTAACTGGTTCATCGGTGTCGGCGGTGGTATCAACGCTGGTATCCGTGATCTTTCTCCCTTCGATCTCGCTGGCAAGGCTGGTGTCGCTGTTGACGCTAACGTCGGCAAATGGTTCACTCCTACCGTCGGCGCACGTGTCGGCTGGAAAGGTATCAAGAATGCCAACGGTGGTAAGTTCAACGAGTTCAACCAGAACTTCTATCACGCAGACTTCCTTTGGAACTTCTCCAATTCTGTATCTGGATACAAAGAGACCCGTTTCTGGGACCTCATCCCTTATGCTACCGTAGGTGTTAACCACGTGAAGATCACCGGCAACGACTATGAGTATGCTGCAGGTATCGGCCTCCTCAATGATTTCCGTCTCGGCAACCATGTAGACCTCTTCATCGACCTCTCTGCACTCGTTGCTCACGGCCGTCAGTACAAGGAGTCCAACAAATTCTGGTTCCCTGTATCCGCTACTGCAGGTCTCATCTTCAACCTCGGCAAGACCAACTGGGATCGCTACTCTTCCGTTGCTCCCGTTGTCGTTCCTGTTCCTTTCACTGTTGATCAGTACAACGCCCTTAAGGACAAGGTTGCCGCTCTCGAGGCTGAGAACGCATCCCTCAAGAACAAGATCGCTGCTCTCGAGGCTGAGAAGAACGCCCGCAAGTACACCGAAGGCCAGCTCTACACCTACAAGAACGGCCAGTTCGTTGAGACCGAGGCTACTATCTCTACTCCTGCTACCCTTTACTTCGACCTTGGCAAGTCAACTCTCTCTCAGCGTGAGATCGCTCACCTCGAGTTCTTCGCCAACACCGCTCTCGTAAATGCCAACAAGGTTACCGTTACTGGCTCCGCTGACTCTAAGACCGGCTCTGCTAAGTACAACCAGAAGCTCTCCGAGAAACGTGCCGCTTACGTTAAGGACCTCCTCGTTAAGAAGTTCGGCGTAGCTGAGGACAAGATCTCTACCACCGGTATCGGCGGCGTTGACAACTTCAACACTCCTGCCAAGAACCGTGTTGCTATCGTTGAGGCTGAATAATCTTCACTGAAAGCATATAAAATGAGAGACATCCCGTCGGGATGTCTCTTTTTTTTGGCTATCTTTGTGCGGTAATTTCTAAAATACGTAGCAGATGAGACTCCCGGCTGAATGGGAAAGACAAAGCGGTGTGCAGCTAACATGGCCACACTGCGACACGGAATGGTACAGGCTTGACAGGGTGATACGGTGCTATACCGTGATTGCCTGGAATATCATGCGTTCAGAAAAGCTCATGATTGTCACAAGGGATATTGAAGAGTGTAAGAGGGATCTGAGGATCGAGTCTGATGCATTGGGCCTGACCATTGATATTGACAGTATTCTTTTCCAGGAGTCTCCTCTCAATGACACCTGGGCGCGTGATCATGGCGGAATCGCTGTCTACGGAGATAATGGAGAGAAGTACCTCTATGATTTCGTGTTCAATGGCTGGGGCCTGAAGTTCCCCGCTTTCCTTGACAATAAAATCACCCGCAATATTTTCGACCAGCAGGCATTCTCGGATGATGTCATGGGCGTGGATATGAGCCCGTTCGTCCTTGAAGGAGGCAGCATTGATTCTGATGGTCTCGGTACAATGCTGACCACGGAACAGTGCCTCTGTTCGCAGAATCGTAATGATTATCTGTCGCGCGACGAGATAGAGGATGAACTTAAGCACGCTTTCGGACTTGAGCGTATCCTCTGGCTGGAGCATGGCTCGGTTCAGGGAGACGATACTGATTCTCATGTGGATATCCTTGCGCGTTTCTGCAATCCTGAGACTATCGCTTACTCTGTCTGTGAGGATCCTTCTGATCCCGATTACGAGAGTCTTAAGGCTATGGAAGAGCAACTCCGTGCTTTCCGTACCCTTGACGGCAAGCCTTACAAGCTGATTCCGCTGCCTACACCTGCGCCGACGTATCTGAAAGATTACAGGCTTCCGGCATCATATACGAATTTCCTCATTATGAACGATGCTGTGCTTGTGCCTTCATACAAGAGCCCTAATGACCGTGTCGTCAAGGCGCGCCTGAAGAAGGCGTTCCCCGGCAGGGAGGTCCGTATGATTGACTGCCGTGCCCTCCTAAGCGGCCACGGGTCATTGCATTGCATTACCATGAATTTCCCGGAAGGGTATTTACGTTATTAATAATATGAGAACACTGAAAGTCGGTATGGTGCAGCAATCCTGCACCGATGATATCAAGGCAAATATCGCCAAGCTTCAGGCAAATATCCGTGCCTGCGCGGCCCAGAGAGCAAAACTTGTTGTCCTGCAGGAGCTCCATAATACGCCTTATTTCTGCCAGACGGAACTGGCGTCGCTATGCGACCTGGCCGAGCCTGTCCCCGGCCCCTCCACCGAGTCATTCGGCGCTTTGGCCTGCGAACTCGGCGTGGTAATAGTGCTTTCCCTTTTTGAACGTCGTACCCCCGGAATTTACCACAATACGGCCGTCGTTATCGACTCCGACGGTTCCATTGCCGGTAAATACCGTAAGATGCATATACCGGACGATCCTGGCTATTACGAGAAGTTCTACTTCACTCCCGGAGACCTGGGCTTCAATCCGATCGACACGTCGGTAGGCCGTCTCGGCGTGCTTGTGTGCTGGGACCAGTGGTATCCGGAAGCTGCTCGGCTGATGTCTCTTGCCGGAGCTGAAATGCTTATTTATCCCACGGCCATAGGCGGGGTAGCTACAGATGAACCGGAGGAGCAGGAAACGCAGCGTAATGCCTGGCAACTGGTCCAGAGAGGCCATTCTGTCGCCAACGGCCTTCCTGTCATCACAGTGAACCGTACCGGTCATGAGCCCGACCCTTCGGGCGTGACTCCCGGACTTGATTTCTGGGGTCATTCTTTCGCTACCGGACCGCAGGGGGAACTTCTCGCGGAAT
Source organism: Bacteroidales bacterium (assembly GCA_017552475.1). Classification (GTDB taxonomy): domain Bacteria; phylum Bacteroidota; class Bacteroidia; order Bacteroidales; family UBA932; genus Cryptobacteroides. The sequence goes on from JAFZPY010000138.1 coordinate 10,889, forward strand.
TCTCCAAGGGGGAAGAAGGAATTCGCGTCGTCGACATCGATTTGGACAGAACGGAATACGTCCGCCGCGGATGGCCGTTTCTCCGCGACAGACGTATCGATGCATATCAAGATTTATTGAAGCGCTACCGCTTCTAAAGTCCCACTTTGGATAAGAAGCGTGCCTCATCGACGATGAAGCGCTCGTGCCGGCATGTGCCGATGACGGTTTCACCGCACCGCACCGTGGCGGTGAAGGTGAGTTTGCGTCTGTCTACTTCGATGAGTTCGGTGTCGCACTCCACTTCTGCTCCAGGAGGGGTGGCGGCGAGATGGTCGAGTTCCACTTTTGTTCCGACTGTTCCCTGTCCTTCTTCCAGATAGGGGAGCACGCTGTGCCATGCTGTTGATTCGATAAGTGCGAGCATCGAGGGTGTCGAGAGTACCGACATTGACCCGCTGCCGACTGATGCCGCCACTTTGTCTTCCGTGACGGTCATCGTGCTGTGTCCTTTGATTCCTGTTTCCATAGTGGTTGTTTTTGCTTCAAAAACGTTGCCAGTTGTTATTGTTTGAATAACTAACTGTTTTCGAGATCCTCGGAGCAAGCTCCAAGGATGACGGGAGGAGATTCTCGACCTTCGGTCAAGAATGACGGGGGGCTAATTAGAAGCGGGTGATGGAGTCGGAGACTTCGGTGAAGGGGTGGAGAGGGTCCAGGGAAGCGGTGGCGGCGAGGAGGGTGACTTCGGGAGCGTCGGGGAGAGTCAGGGACGTGGCTCCGGAGGAGACGGGGATGTAGGCCATATACATGTAGGAATGTACATAGATGTCATCGCGCCTGGCGGAGTCATGCCTGTGAGAGCCGATGCAGGCTACATTGCCCTCGCGGAGGAAAGCGTCGTAGGCGGCATCCCAGTATGCACCGCCGAAGAAACCTGACCAGGCGGGTGCATTCACGTCGGTGGGAATGCCGGCATTGAATGTCGCCCTGGTATCTTCTGATGCTGACGCAAGAAGAAGGTAGATGCCTGTGGATCCGGCGGGAATGTCTATCTCCTGACCACGGCATGAAACGGCGTTGTCGTAGTCGGGTTCACCTGTTGTGAAAGGAATGCCCTTGTAGACGATTTCGGATGGAATCAGCTCCGCTGCGTAGGAATGCCATTCCCTGTCCATGTGACCGAAGGCGCTGAAGTTGTTGGTCGTGATGGCTAATTTGTCGAAGGGAAGGTATATGGGAGTATAACGGATTGGCTGGGCTGTTGTCGGCGGGGCGGTCAGGCGCACGCGGTAGGTCTTGATGGAGAAGCGGGGAATGTTGACATTAAGTGAATTGCCAGAGCGCTCGAAGTCGGCGTCACCGATGCGTTCTTCGATGCCGTTGGTCTCTTCTGCGGAGACGATGCCGGCAGGGAAGGAAATTTTGCCGGAAGCTTCATTGCCGGAGAGTTCGTAGACGCGGACTATGATGCCGTCGCCGTCTTCAGCCTTCTTGAGGGCTTTGATACGGATAGCGGGACTGGTGGTCGCCGCCATTGAGAATTCTTTGCCGTAGAATCCTTTGTGACTGTCGGTGATGAATGCTGACTTGCGCTGATTGAGAATATCGGCGGCAGTAGTTGCCAGGGCTCCGTCAAGAGCTCCGGCGTGGCCGACGATGGAGTAGGTGAAAGTATGGCGGCCGATATCGAGGTCTTTGCCGTCACGGTAGCCTCTGTCTGCAGTAGGGGAGTGGAGGAGTGTGAGCCGGAGGGTATTGTCATCCGGTTTGTCCCAGCCGTAGCGGCTGTCAGTCATGACAGTGACTCCATAGCTGCCGTCGGTGGCGGTCATGTCGGCCCATTCCTGTGCGGGCACCTCGTAGGCGATGTCGGTGTTGTTACCCCTTTGGATATGCCCGATGCCGAGGTCGTAGCTGGCCTGAGGCGCGCTGAACGATACGGGGAAAGCGGCTTTGAGGAGAGTCCTGCGGGAACGCCAGTCGATGTCGTTGCGGATGTCTATACGGTCATCTTCGGCTCCGTCGTAGAGCGTAATCCTCTGCGTGAATGTGGATTCGCCGTATTTGCGGTCAACGCGGAGAACGGCCATGAGGGGACCGGTGGATTCTATGCTGACTTTGACTTCGCGGTCAACGGATACGGGTGTCTTGTCAATGGTGGATTTGAGTATTTCCCAGGCCGGCCATGAGTCTGATGTGTTTTCTTCGAATACCTGCAGGGCGAAGCTCTTGCCCGGAGCGACGAGTTCGCGGCCGTGTCGTTTGTCAATTATCGATACAATGTCTCCGGTCTCGCCTACGGTCACACTATAGATGCTATTGGATACAGTGCGTCCTGATGCAGAGAGAGAGGTCTTTGCAGTCTGTTTACCGGTTGTGAAACGGATGCCGTAGACTCCGAGGCCCAGCGAACGGTCATCTGCTGCAAATGCGATTGTGGCGCGGTCTCCTTCGCGGCTGATTATCTGCGACTTGACTGTCTTGCCGGAAGGATTGGTGATGATGACGCCGGCGTAACGGGATGGCATGTCGACGTTGATGGTGACGATGTCGCGGTTGCGTGATGACACGGGATTGAATACAATCATAGGCGAGCCGGACTTGACTCTGGTGTCCATGGCGGAAGCAAAGCCGCCGACGGAGGCCTCAAGAGTGTTGGCGAACTGATTCTGTGCAAGCATCATGTCATTCCATGTGAAAGGATAGGCTTCTTTGATGGATGTGCCGGTCAGGTCGTCGTGGAACTGATGCCAGATGAAACGGCGGTATGCGTCTCCGATGAATTCATGCGGATAGGATACGGCGCCGAGCCAGTCGGCCATGACTGCTCCGGCCTCGGCTGCGTAGCCGAGCTGTTCGCAGCGGCGGTTGAGCACCTTGGTGTCACTGTTGGCTGTGTAGACTCCGGTGCCGTGTACGTCCATGAGAAGTTCTCCGTCGTAGATTGGAAGGACGTCCCCGGTCAGCAGGTCTTCGTGGTCGCGGAATATGTCAGCGACTGTGGCAAAGCGCAGGTCGTAGTAAGGACTGCCTTTGCGGATGCTCTCGTCCATGGCACGAACGCTCTTTGGAATGGGCGAGCCTCCCTGGTCTCCGTGCAGACGTGTCGACTTGGTGCCGTAGTAGCGCATGGCTGCGCCGACGGCGGAGGAGTTGACTTTGTCAATAAGGTGTTGTTCGGCCGTTATGTCCGATGTGGGACTCCAGCCATAGTCGGAGCTGTTGAGGGAAGCGAGGATACGTGAGCCGTCAATGCCCTGCCATATTCCGAATTCGAATGGATATTTCCTCCCGTCTGCATAGAAGGGACGATTCCTCCACTGTAGTTTCTGTGTGTGGAACGCAATCAGGCCGCAGTGGGCGGCGACAGTGGGAAGAGTATACCCGAAACCGAAGCAGTCGGGTAGCATGATGTCGATGGACTTCTTGCCGAATTCTTTTTTGTAGAACTCCTCGCCGAGCAGGATATTGCGGATATTTGACTCTACGGAAGGCACGTTCCAGTCGTTGGCGTCCCATCCGCCTGCAGTGTACCAGCGCCCCTCGGCTATGTATTTCTTGAGAATTTCATACTGCTCGGGATAGTATTCCTTGAACCACTGGTATTTCACGGCTCCTTCGAAGCTCATCTTGTAGTCAGGGTACTCTTCCAGAAGTCTGAAATTCTGAAAAAGGGTGTTGGGGAGAAACTCCCCGATCACCCTTTGTACGGTCCATTGCCACTGGGTGTCCAGATGGGCGTTGGCTGCCAGATATATTGTGCCTTTCTGCTCCTCTGCCGAGGAAGCGGATATGGCAAGCGTTGCTGCTGCAAGCGCGGTTAGAATAGTTTTAGTGTGCATGGTGTGGTGTGTGTTATTTAATATTGATTCTGTTGAGCATGTCAAGATGCCCCTCGTCAATCAGCTTGATGATGAGCTCGCCGAACAGGGTGTTCTGCCATGCGAACCATTCGCGGGTGAATTTGTCCGGGTCATCCTTGTGGAAGGATTCGTGCATGAATCCAGTGCCGGCATCGGTAGTCATGAGAGTCTTGATGCACCATTCGATTTCCTTTTCATCCTGGGATGTGAAGGCCTTCATCATGATGCTCATGGGCCAGATCATGTCGTAGCCGATGTGGGGACCGCCGATACCTTCGGCAGCTTTGCCTTTGAAGAAGTAGGGGTTGTCCTCGCTCCAGACGAAGCGGCGGGTATTCTGGTAGATGGGGTCGCTGTATTCTACGTCACCGAGATATGCCATGGCGAGGAGGCTGGGCACGTTGGCGTCATCCATGAGAAGCCTGTTGCCGAAGCCGTCGACTTCGAAGGCGTAGATGGTGCCGTATTTGGGGTGTTCGTAAGTGGCGTATTCCTTGAGAGCGGTCTCGACTTCATCGGCGAGAGAGCGGCATTCGTCTGCAAGCTGCCTGTCATGATTGACAGTCTCGAGGATTTCAGCGGCCTTGCGGAGTGATGTGACGGCGAAAAAGTTGGAGGGTACGAGGAATTCAAATGTGGTGGCGTCATCGGAAGGACGGAATGCGGATGCGATCAGGCCGACGGGGCGGACGGGATTGCCGTAGCCATTGTTGGATTTGGTGTCGAGCTGGGCCATTGTCTCGCGCTGGAAGTAGTAGGGGCCTATGTCGTCTTTGCGCTGCTGCTCACGGAATGTCTGGAGGATGTTCTTAATGGCAGTGATCCACTTGTCGCCGAACACTGAGGTGTCGCCGGTGGTCTTCCAGTAATGGTAAGCAAGGCGGATGGGGTAGCAGTTGGAGTCGATTTCCCATTTGCGCTCGTGGAGATTGGGGTTCATCCTGGTGCGGTCTGTCTGCCAGCCGGTTCCGGTGGGACCGTCATTGAATGCATTGCCGTAGGGGTCGATGCCGATGAGGGTGAACTGGCAGTTGATTACGCCCGCGAGCATTTCGCGGAGATGTTCATCGCTCCCTGCGAGCTGTACATAGGGCCAAACCTGGGCTCCGGAATCACGCAGCCACATGGCGTGGATGTCGCCGGTGTAGACGAATGTCCTGGGGGCTCCGTCCTCGTCTTTGCCGAAGTGCACCGTGGTGTCGAGGGTGTTGGGGAAGCAGTTGGCGAACATCCAGGCCAGACGGCGGTTCTTGAGTTGCGAGGTGACTTCGTCGATTTTGGCCTCAACGGTGTCTGAACGGAATAAGCGCTTGCTTTCGGCTGGACGCTGAGAGGTGTAGTCCCTTGCCGATACGGCGATCGGAATAAGGGTAAGGAGGGTTAGGATTACTTTTTTCATTTATACTATCGTTTGATGTGTTATTTCTTAAGGACAGACATGGCTTCCAGCAGTGCCGCCCCGCTGACTTGCGTGCCGAGGTCTACGGTCCCGTCTGGGGAGGCCCAGTCAGGGCCGAACAGCGGGTTGTCATGGTCATTGCATCCATCATTCCAGAGAGTGGTGGCGCATCTTTCAAGGAAGGAACTGAATCTCTTGGACTCGGACGCGGTGAGGCCGTCGTCCTGTATGAGCAGGGTGAGATATCTGACGAATATCCCTTTGAAGAGGCCTCCATCCCCGTTGCCCTCGTTCCTCAGGACTTTACCGCTGACGCAAAGTTCGCTCGATGTGGTGAATGTGGCGGCCTTTACGGCGGTGTTCAGATATATTCTCTCGCCAGTGAGTCGCCACAACTCATGTGCCAGCCCGAGGAATGTGCCCTGGTTGTATGTGAAGCACCAGTCGATTCTCTCTCCGGTCCTGGTATCTATGCTGTCATATATGCGCCCTGTGGAGGGTTCGTAGAGATGGTCGTATTCCCATTCGAATATGTCCTTGGCCCACTGGAGGTCATCGGCGTCCTTGCTGATACGGTACAGCCTTGCAGCTATGATACCGGCGGGACCGTTGGAGCATGCGTTCTTGCTCCAAAGCTGGTCCTTACGCCACGCAATTCCACCGTCGCCCTGAAGATTCCATCCGGTCTTGATGTCTTCCCAGAGGTCTTTTGCAGTGTTGAGGTATTTGTTCTCCCTGGTGGTATCGTAGAGTCTCAGCATGGTGAGGCATATCCATTCCATGTCATCATAGAAGGTGTTGTAGTAAGTTCCGTTGCTCTTGAACTTTATGCCTATGTACCATTTGTCGAAAAAATTCTTGTAGCTGTCATCGCCTGTACGGAGGTATGCATCGATCACAACATCCATGGCGTGTGCCTGGGGCCAGTATGAAAAAGCGTAATCCAAGCCGTCTTCCTTGCCGGGGAGGTAGTTGAAGTAGCCCATCGAGGAATTCCAGAAATGCCCCGTGAGTGACTTGGTGGCCTTATCTGCCGCAATACTCCAGTCAATCTTCGCTGCCGGCTGGTTTTCAACCTGTATCTTGCCGTCACCCGAACAGGCCGGAGTGACGAGTGTGGAAAGCGTGAGTATTATGGATAGGATCATGTGTTTCATGTTTTTGTCTGTTTAGTCCGCTAATTCAACCCAGTGTGTGTAGTGCTCCCGGTTGAAGTAACAAGTTATTCTGGCGGTGTTATTTTCCTGTCCGGCGATTCCAGTGTCAAAGATAGTATTAAATTTCCATTTATAATCCCATTTGCTGGCGGGTCTTTCCATCATCCAGAAGTAATCTGCATCCGGGCCAATGTCACCGGGACGGCTGTCAATACCTCCGTTGACGGTACCCCAATGCTGCATCTCTCCGTCTGCGTAGGTCATTATGAACTTGTAACGCTCATCGCGCCCCCAGCTTTCTTGCTGGAATTCGATCTTGCCTGTACCTTGAAACTGGCCGTCCCCGATGTATTCAAGATTCATCTCCAGAGCGTTCCTCGGCGGAAAGTACATGTCCATGGAAGCGATTTCAATGAATTTCTGGACGGATATGACGTTGAGATCCAGCGTAATGCGGTAGACGGCTGTCTTTTCCACGGTGGAAGATCCTTCTTCTGCGCGTACTTTGGTACCGTCGATATAAAATACTTCTGCATCGTCGCTACGCCTGTCAATGAATCTGTATGCCTTGCCGGCCTCGAGTCTGGTGAAGATCTCGAACACACCCTGTTCCGGTGATGCGAACTGCATGGCTTTGCTGACATCCGTCCCGCACTCGGTCGCCTCTCCTGTAAGGAAGAGTGTGGCAGGGATCTCGTCAAGACCCTCGATACTGGTAAGGCCGAGCCGGAAGCGTTCTTCTGACATTTTTTCGTTGAGACCGCGTGAAGAAACGATCGCCCACTCAACCTCGCCCGAATCACCCTGGCTGAAGCCTGCGGCCTTACATACTTTGTTCATGACTTTGTGGGGAATGGTAGCATGGTTGATGGAACCGTTGTTGTCGGCTACGATTTTGTATACGGGCTCGGTATTTCCGGCCTTATAGAAAACGACTTCGTACATCGGAGCCCCGCTGTCTTCAGCCTTGCAGGCCTCCCACTCAAAGTAAATCGCTGCGGTGGAAGATGTCTGCAGGACGATTGATTTGCCATTTGCGGGCTCGTACAGTGATTTTACTGACGTTACTTGGGCATCCTTGTATTCCATGTCACTGGTGCAGGCGTAGAATGTTATTGCTGCGAGGAGAGTGACGGCTCCTATGATATATCTTTTCATGGCGTTCTATATAATTAATATCCTGGATTCTGTGGTTTTAGATTCTCGTTGAGATCGATTTCTGACTGTGGAATGGCCCAGAGGTAGTTACGCTCGGGAATGTGTTTCAGGAAGATACCGGTGTGGTCCGTAAAATATGCACCCTGCACTTCTCCTGAGAATACTTCAGCCCCGATGTCCCAGCGCATGATGTCGAAATAGCGCAACCCTTCGATGGCGAGTTCGCAGCGGCGTTCGTTGCGGACTATCTTCCTCAACTCGTCCTGAGTCTTCCCGGAAGGGAAGTCAAGAGCCCTGTCGGCCGTGAAGCCGGCTCGCTGACGGATGGGGCGGATTGTCCTGTTCCAGACAGTCTCGTCCAGTCGGCCCTGCTCGAGTGCCGCTTCGGCGTTCATCAGAAGTACATCCGCGTAGCGCATCATGATGAGGTTGAGACCTGATGAGGCTGATCCCTTCGACTGAGGAGCGTACCATTTGCGGAGGTAGTAGCCTGTCACTGAGCCGTTGCTGTTGGGGCCTGCATAAGCATCCTCCGTGGTGCTGGTGGCAGGATTTATCTCAATGTTGCCCTTGGTGGGGAACCAATCGTTGACGTTGGCCTCCCAGTCGTAACCGTCATATATGACCGTGGCGGTCATGCGGGGATCCCGGTTGTCGTAAGGGTGCCCGGGGTCGTAGTCGGTACCTTCCTCATCAATCGCATAGCCACCCGTGGTGAGATAGCAGTCTACAAGGGCTTGGACAGGTACCCGGTCGCTGACACGACCGTCCCTGGAGAGGGGAATCATATCCTGTATATCCGACCATGTGATGAAGTTGGGAACGAACGCCCTGTCAAGGATGACTTCGCTGTTGTACTCGTTTTCTTCTTCAAAGAGTCCCCTGTATGAAGGGAATAGGCTGTAGGAACCGTATTCATCCTGACGGTCGATGAGCAATCCGGTGAGGCGTTCGACCTCGGCCCAGTTGTTCTCATAGAGCCAGGTCCTTGCCAGGAGCATGACAGCGGCACCTTTGGTGATGCGGCCGTTTTCCTCCTTCGTGAGGTCGTCGCGTTTGGGAAGGACCTGGATGATATCCTCAAGCTCGTTGCGGACAAAGCCAATGATCTCTTCCTTCGATGTCTTGCCAATGGTCCTGGCTTCGCTTGAGAGAATGTCGTGGGTGAAGAAGGGGACGTCTCCGTAAAGGGTGGCGAGACGGAAGAACAGGTATGCACGGACGAAGCGGGCCTCGGCGGTAAGCCTTGAGATTTTTTCAGGGTTCTTGACATCGATATTGGCGATGTTGTCAAGGAAAAGATGGCAGAACTTGATGCCTGTGTACATCGAGTCCCATTCTCCGTTGAAGCGCGAGGTGGACGCTGTGGCCTGGCCGGTCTTGATGAGACGTCCGGGATTGTTGGTGGAACGTCCGTTGATGACATCATCTCCCATGGAGACGTCGTCCCACATCCTTCCGGCGTTGTACATGGCGGCGTATGCGCTGTTCACCATGAACTCGGCTCTTTCCTCGTTCCAGTAGTTGGCATCTGTGTACTGATTGATCGGTGGCTGTTCCAGACTGTTGCAGCCCGATATTGTGAGAACCGATGCCGTTATGATGACTGATATATATTTATTGCTTTTCATGATTCCGGTGTATTTTAGAAAGTTATGTCCAGACCGAGTCCGAAGTAGCGGATATTTGGATAGTTACGCGCCGAGTTGCCGGAGCCCTCGGTCATGTTGCTGCCCATTTCGGTGGTCTCGGGATCCACGAATGAGGTGGGACAGAGAGTGAAGAGATCCTGCGCATTGAGATACAAACGGCATTTCTGCATGCCGGCTTTCATTGATATTCTGGAAGGGATGGTGTAGCCTACTGCGATGTTCTTGAGACGGATGTATTTCATGTCGAAGATGAAGATATCCGTACCCCAGTCCTTGCTCCAGTTGTTGACATCCGAAGGTGAGCCCTGCGCCGAAAGCCTTGGATATCGGGCGTCGGTGTGGGTGGGAGTCCAGAAATCAAGCTGGTGCTTGTATATCACATAGGAGTAATTTTCATGGAACGGCTCCACGAGCTCTCCTCGTATCATCTGCTCGCGTTTGCCGACACCCTGAAGCAACATGCTGAGGTCAAAACCGCGCCATGCGAAGTTGTAGGTGAATCCAAAGGTGTATCGGGGGAATGCATGGCCGAGTATGACCCTGTCTTCTTCGGTGATTTCTCCGTCACCGTTGATGTCCTTGCGTTTTATGTCGCCTGGCTGTACGGTAAGCCCTGCTGGAACTGCGGAGTTTTCAATCTCCTCGTAGCTTTGGAAAAGGCCGTCCATCTTGTATCCGTAGAATGCGTTCCATTGGACGCCTTCTTTCCTTATGACCCATAGTTCTTCTCCATGGACTATCTCCTCGTGCCCCGGGAATGACACTAGCTTGTTCTTGGAATCGGCGATATTGAAGCTAAATGAATGGCTTGTGTTTCCGGCTTGGAGGTTGTATTTGGCAGTGAGTTCCCAACCCTTGTTGTCCATGGCTCCGTAGTTGACGCGGGGAAGACCGGCTCCGAGTACGCCAGGAGTCTGGGGCCCCATGAGGATATCCCATGTGTGTTTATGGAAATAGTCCACGGAGATGTCCAAAGAGCCCCTGAATAGAGAGGCGTCGAAGCCGATATTAAACGTACGGGTCTTTTCCCATGTCAGCTCATCGTTGCCGAGCGAGAAACTGGCCGTGGTCACGAGAGTGTTGTCAAAGGCATAGGATGTGCCGGCTACACCGTATCTTGTGAAGCGGTCGAAATTACCCACGGACTGGTTGCCCAGAATACCCCATGAGCCCCGGAACTTGAGGTCTCCGGCGTTTTCCTTGAACCACTCCATGAAAGGTTCGCTGGAAATACGCCATCCCGCTGCAATCGAAGGGAAAAAGCCCCATCTGTAATCCTTGTGGAATTTGGAGGACCCGTCGTATCGGAAGCTGAATTCTCCGTAGTAACGCTGATCATAATTATAGGCGAGGCGCCCAAGGACTGATGTGATGCTGGTCCTGTAGGCTGAGTCCTGCCCGGTATTGCCGGTGATGTTGCCGGCTTCTTTAGTCTTGTCGGTGGCGATTCCGAGCTCGTGTTCTACGTAGGCTTTGGCAATTTCATTGCTGCTATAGGTGTAAGACTCGTTGGTGACGCCGAGCAGGCCGGAGATGTTGTGTCTGCCGAAGGAATTTTCATAGTCGAGCAGGATCTGGGTGTTCATGCGGTAGCGGTCGTCGTTCCAGTTGCTTGTGTAAAAGGCCTGCTCGTTGACGCTGCGCGGCTCAGTGGCGTCCTCGCCAGCCCAGTATTGTTGGGGGAAGTTGCGGGTGAAACGGGTGTGGTTGATTATGTCCGCACCGATTATGCCCCTGATCCTGAGCCCGGTGAAGAGGTTGAGCTCGCCGGTGATGCTGGTGGTCAAGAAGTTGTCGCGGAACTTGTTGAAAGATCCTGATTCAAGCTGGCCGAGGGACGAGAAATCGTTGACAACATCGTTGACAAGGTATCTGCCGTCATCGGTTTTGAATTTATAATAATAGTAGCTTGGAACCCGGCTTGCGTTGATTTCAAGCGCGCTACCAGTGGAACTGAGACTGTTGTTGCGCGAATAGGCCATCGTACCGGTCAGGGATAGGGGCCCCAGTGATGTGGAAACGTTTACCCTCATGTTGTAACGCTGCGCGCCGAACCTGGGGATGCTGTGGTAGTTGCTCTGCTGGTCATGGTAGCCGATAGAGATCATGAAAGAGGATTTTTCGCTGCCTCCGGTAATACTTGCGTTATAGTCCTGCTGAAGGGCGGGACGGTAGAGCTGATAGTATAACCAGTTCTCTTCGTCACGATGTGCTGCAAGGTCGCGGATCTGGTCTGGAGTGAACCTGGGAGCATTGCCGGAGTTGGTCAGGGCCATGTTGGTGAGAGTGGCGTTGGCATAGCCATCTGTGGCATGGAACAGGAACTGGGGGACGTTGAAGCCTGCCAGGGTACTAAGGTGAATGCTCGTTTTTTCGCTTTTTCGTCCTTTCTTCGTGGTTATGAGGATGACGCCGTTGGAGGATCGTGAGCCATAGATTGCCGAGGTGCCGGCGTCCTTGAGGACTGAGACCGATTCGATGTCGTTGGGGTTTAGGTTATTTAGGACGCTTTGTTCAGAGACAAGACCGTCGATAACGAATAGAGGAGAGTTGTCGGTGATAGTCGAGATACCGCGGATGTTGAAGTTGTTGTTCTCGCTATTGGGGTTGTAGCTGCGTCGCTGGATGATGACGTTGGCGGCTGCCCCTTGCAGGGCTTGGGTAACATTGGCCACCGGCCTGTTTTCCAGCATTTCCCCGCGCACGGCCTCGACTGCTCCTGTGACGCTCCTGCGTGTGGTGGTGCCGTAGCCGATGACGATCACCTCGTCGAGAAGCTCACGGTCTTCTTGCATGATAATCCGTGAAATCCTGCTCCCGGCGTCAACTTCAAGATCTTCAAACCCCACGGATGAGAAGACCAGGATGTCTCCGGGAGACGCGTTAATTGTGAAGTTACCGTCTGTGTCGGTAAACGTTCCGTTGGCAGTGCCTTTGACAAAGACACCCACTCCCGCAAGAGGGGACCCTTCGGAGTCCACGACCGTTCCCCTTATGGGCCGGATCTGGACTGTAAAGGTATTCTCCATGATGGAATGTGTGTCTGCAAGGGCCTGAATACTGCCGACAAGGAGGAGAACTGTGGCAAGCATCTCGCTCAGACAAGGCTTAATGCGCCTCTTGACATTTGTTTTTTTCATGTGTGGAATACTTTTGTTTTAGTGTTGTGCCCAAGTTAGTGTTTTGTATTTGGAAAGCATATACCGAATTCTGCCAAATATGTTCCCTTATATGTCACGTCTATAAATCTTTACGGTTTGTTTGCGATATGATACTTTTGTGTATTGCGAGAACGGCGGAAGGTGGCGATATTTGTAAAATACAGGAGGGAATAATGAGTAGAACATTTGGTGATAATCAGGATGATACGCGTCCGCTGATACTTATAGTGGATAGGGATGCGGAACTGCTGGCTATGCTTAGTGAATCCATGTCAGCTTCATATCGCACGATGATATCTCAGGATGGAGATGCTGCGATGAATCTGCTCAGATATAACGAGCCGGACTTGATTATTGCCGACAGTACGGCGCGTTCCGCTAGCGGGGCATCCCTGGTGCGTTTACTTAAGGATAACAGGCACACAAAACATATTCCTCTGATAATCCTGTCGGAAAAAACGTCTGTAAAAGATCAGGTGCAGGGACTTATGTCCGGAGGTGATGCCTATTTGGGTAAACCGTTTGATGTCAGTTATCTACAGGCTGTGGTGTATAGATTTCTGGATAGGGACGCATTTCTGAAGGAATACTTTACTTCTTCGGCAAGTTCCTTTGAATATATGGATGGCAAGTTGCTCGCGGCTGAGGACAGGGAGTTCCTGCTCAAAGTCACGACTTGGGTGAAAGACTCTATAGGCAAAAATGTCGGTGCTGCTCAAATGGCTGATTATCTGAATATCAGCACTCGTAAGATGTACCGGAAATTCAAGTCACTCGGCCTGCTGCCTCCCAATAGTTTCATCAATGAACACAGGATGCTGCGCGCAGAGCACTTGCTGAAGACAACGGACACCACTGTACAGGAGATCATATACGAGTGCGGTTTCAGCAGCAGGGCACGTTTCTACAGCGAATTTGAAAAACGGCACGGAATGACGCCAAGAGCTTTCCGCAACATCCACAGGAGTGCGGAAGGCTCTTGATTATTTATATAAGAATCGTCTGATGGACATCTTGGGTGTCTTCTGGAAGGGCTCGGCCATGCGCTCGACTTTGGTGATGTGCTCGTAGGAGGGGAGTGCCTTGTTGGCTCCGTTCTGGATAGCTTCGAGTGCGTCGGCTGCATCTTCGGGGCCGAGATTGGCATTGTCGTCAAGGTAGACCAGGGCGACGAGCTTGCCGCCGCGGTCGACGACTACGGATTCGACGACGTAGGGCTGGTTGTTGACTACCGCTTCGACCTCTTCGGGGTAGATATTCTGCCCGGAGGAGCTGAGTATCATGTTCTTGGAACGGCCGCGGATGAAGATGTCGCCGTGCGGACCCATGATGCCGAGGTCGCCGGTACGGAGATAACCGTCGTCGGTGAAGGCGTTGGCCGAGGCCTCGGGGTTTTTGAAGTAACCGAGACAGATGTTTTCGCCTTTGGCCTGGATCTCGCCTGCGATGTGATGGGGATCTTCGGAGTCGATGCGGATGTCGGCGCAGTCGACGGGTTTGCCGCATGACCCGGGAGCAAAGTTCCAGGGGTGCTCGTAGGCAAGGAGGGGGGCTGCTTCGGTCATGCCGTAGCCGACGGTGTAGGGAAGGCCTATGCGTTTCAGCCAGCGCTCGATCTCCGGATTGAGCGCTGCTCCGCCCATTATTATCTGTTGGATGTTGCCGCCGAAGGCGTTGAGGAGGGAGGTGCGTATCTTTTTGAAGATGATACAGTTGATGCCCGGGATGGCGGAAAGTATTTTGACGGCGGGCTTGTCGAGGGCCGGTTTGATTTTGGATTTGAATATTTTCTCAATCACGAGAGGAACGGTGATGAGGAGGTATGGCTTGACGTCGGAAAATGCTTTGAGGAGCATGGTCGGAGTGGGGGTCTTGCCGAGCCAGTAGATGGCGGTGCCGTTGACAAGGGGGTAGAGAAATTCGTAGACAAGGCCGTACATGTGCGCCATCGGTAGCATTGACAGCATGGTGTATTCTTCGGATGAGGGGATGAAGCGCTGGCCGAAGTCGATGGTGGCGGAGAAGTTGCGGTATGTGAGCATAACGCCTTTGGGGGCGCTGGAGGTGCCGGATGTGTAGTTGATGGCGGCGAGATCGTCGAAATTGTCGGTGGGGAAGTGAACGTCGTCGGGGCCATAGCCGTCGGGATAACGTTCTGTGAAGAGGCGGTCGAGGTCGTCGTATGCCTGGGAGATTTTTTCGTCGCCGCAGTAGAGCAGGCGCCATGTTTCGGTGTCGACAGCTACGCGCAGGGCCGGCATCCTGGTGATGTCGAGGGACTTCCATTTGTCTTCATTGGTGAAGAGCACCAGGCTCTCGGAATGGTCGACCAGGTAGTCGACGCTGTCGGGGGTGAAGTCGGCCAGTATAGGGACGACCACGGCCTCGTAGGTGTTGACCGCCAGAAAGGCGATGCCCCAGCGGGCTGAGTTGCGGGCGCAGATTGCGATTTTGTCGCCCTTACGAATGCCTGCGGCCTCGAATACGAGGTGGAAGCGGGCAATAGAGGTGGCCATCTGGCCGTAGGTGAATGTTTCTCCTTGGTAATTGTTTAGTGCGCTCTTGTCCCAGAATGAACGGGTGGCGTGCTCCAGGCATGCTAAATAGTGCTCCATGCAAGACAATTGTTTGGTTTTCAATTAACAAAAATAACTATATTTGTGGAGTTTTGCAAAAAGAAAGGATAATGGAAAAAGAACCTATAGTCGCGTTGATTTACGATTTTGACGGAACCCTGTCGCCGGGCAACATGCAGGAGTTCGGTTTCATCGAAGCCGTACACAAGACTCCGGAGGAATTCTGGACCCTGTCCAACGACCTTGCCCGCAATCAGGACGCCAGCGACGTGCTTTCATATATGAAGATGATGTTCGATGAGGCGCGCAAGACCGGCATCAAGCTCAGGCACAAGGACTTCCGCGGATTCGGCAAAAACATCGAACTCTACGATGGCGTCCGCGAATGGTTCTCCCTTGTCAACGAATTCGGCCGCTCCATGGGCGTACAGGTGGAGCACTACATCAACTCCTCCGGCCTCAAGGAAATCATCGAGGGCTCTCCCATAGCATCGGAATTCAAATACATCTTCGCCAGCTCATATATCTACAACGACGAAGGCGAAGCTGAATGGCCCGGCATCGCTGTCGACTACACCGGCAAGACGCAGTTCATCTTCAAGATCAACAAGGGCATATTCTCGGCCCGTGACTCCAAGCGGGTCAATGCAAGCGTCGCCGATGAAGACAAGCGCATCCCTTTCTCCAACATGATCTACTTCGGCGACGGCGACACCGACATCCCCAGCATGAAGATAATAGGCATGTTCGGAGGCAATACAATCGCGGTCTACGACCCCGACAAGCCGGGTTCGCGCGCCAAAGCGGCCAAACTCCAGGACGAAGGACGCGCATCCTTCATCACCCCTGCCGTCTACACAGCCGAATCGCGCACATACCACCTCGTCACCACCATCATCCGCCAGATCGCCACAGCTGCTCAGCTCGAGGGCTTTGCTAAGGATAGGTAGAAGCTGTTTTGAAATAATTACTCTCGTTTTCTATGTGCCGTTTTTGGCCGGTTCCGCCTTTCTCATCAGTCATGTAGCCACCGCTACACTCCTTCTTCGAAAGTCGAAACTGCCTCAAAAAGTCGCTATAGCTTACTTCGGTAACCATTTCAAAACAGCTTCTGACAATTTGTCAGTCCTGCAGCATCTGGAATATAATTTGACTGATGCAATACCCGGCCGGGCCGCAAAGCCTGACCGGGATTTTTGGACAAAACTACAATACAATGGCAAACAATAAAGGACAGATCGGTGTTACCACCGAAAACATTTTCCCCGTCATCAAACAGTTCCTCTACAGCGACCACGAAATCTTCCTCCGCGAGCTTGTCGCCAACGCAGTGGACGCCACCCAGAAGATGAAAGCTCTCGCCTCCACCGGCGACTTCAAGGGCGAACTCGGCGAGCTTGCCGTAAAAGTGGAACTTGACACGGACAAACGCATCCTCCGCATCACCGATGCCGGCATAGGTATGACCGAAGAGGAAGTAGACAAATACATCAACCAGATAGCCTTCTCCTCCGCCGGCGAATTCCTCGAAAAATACAAAGACCAGATCGGCAGCATCATCGGCCACTTCGGACTCGGCTTCTACAGCGCCTTCATGGTGGCATCCAAAGTCACCATTGACACCTTGTCATGGAAAGACGGCGCCAAGGCTGTGAAATGGTCCTGCGACGGCTCTCCCGAGTATGAAATGGGCGAGTCTGACAAAGCTGAGCGCGGTACCACCATCACTCTATACCTCGACGAGGATTCCAAAGAATACGCTGAAAAAGCCCGCATCTCCACCCTCCTTGGCAAATATTGCAAATTCATGCCCGTCCCCGTCGTCTTCGGCAAAGAGACCGAGTGGAAAGACGGCAAAGAGGTCGAGACTGATAAGGATCACGTCATCAATACAGTAGAGCCTCTCTGGACCCGTACCCCTGCCGACCTCAAGGAAGAGGACTACATGCAGTTCTACCGCGCACTCTACCCGATGAACGAAGATCCCCTCTTCTACATCCATCTCAACGTGGACTATCCCTTCAATCTCACCGGTATCCTCTACTTCCCCAAAATCAAGGAACGCATGGCGATAGAGCGCAACAAGATAAGCCTCTACTGCAACCAGATGTTCGTCACTGACCATGTCGACAATATCGTTCCCGACTTCATGACACTCCTCCATGGCGTCATCGATTCACCGGACATCCCTCTCAACGTCTCGCGCAGCTACCTCCAGAGCGACGCCAACGTCAAGAAAATCAGCACCTACATCACCCGCAAGGTCGCAGACCGCCTCGAAGACATCTTCAAAAACGAGCGCACCGCCCTTGAGAGCAAATGGGACAATCTCAAGCTCTTTATTGAATACGGCATGCTCTCTGACGAAAAATTCTGCGAGCGCGCCCTCAAATTCGCCCTTGTCAAGAACACCGAAGGCAAATACTTCAGCCTCGACGAATACACCGCCGCCGTCAAGGACAACCAGACCGACAAAGACAAAAAGACCGTCTGCCTCTATGCAACCGACACGGAAGCCCAATACGGATTCATCGCAGCCGCCCGCGCCAAGGGCTACGACGTCCTCCTTCTCGATTGCGAACTCGACAGCCACTTTGTCAACCTGCTTGAGCAGAAACTCACCGACGTCCGCTTCGCCCGCGTGGACTCCGACTCCATAGACAACCTCATCCGCAAAGAGGAAAAGGTCTCCCTGGAGATGAAGGAAGACGAGCGCTACGACCTCGAGAACATGTTCAAAGCCGTCCTTCCCGAAGGCAACGACTACTACGTCACCGGCGACAATCTCGGCGAAGACGCAGCCCCTATCCTAATCACCCAGAGCGAATTCATGCGCCGCTACCGCGAAATGAGCGCCCTCGGCGGAGGAATGAATTTCTACGGACAAATGCCGGAATCTTACAACATCACCGTCAACATGCAGAACCCCCTCGTGGCCAAGATAATGGATGCAAAGGCCAATGGCGTTGCGCCTCAGGCTCCGCTTCCTCCAGAGGCTGACAAAGACGCATCGGAGGAGGACAAGACCAAGGCTCGCGAAGCCCGCGAGGCTGTCCGCAATGCCCACAAGGCCGACATTCAGGCATTCGCCGCTTCCAATGAGATCCTCCGTCAGGTCACTGACCTGGCACTTCTCGCCAACGGCATGCTCAAGGGCAAAGCTCTCAGCGAATTTATCGAGCGCAGCCGCAAAGTAGTGACCGACGCATATCTTAAATAACGGGATTTTTCGTTAAATTTGTGGATGTGAATGTATCCACGGTATGAACGAAGAACTCAATCTTGTCAGAGACCTGGCCGTGATACTTATCTCGGCCGGGCTTTTTACTATAATATCCAGAGCACTTAAACAACCGCTCGTCATCGGCTATATCATTGCAGGCTTCCTCATTGGCCCGCATGTGGACTTCTATGTCGGCATCTCAGACGCTGAATCAGTCGAGGAGTGGTCGGAGATCGGTATCATCTTCATGATGTTCGGTCTCGGACTGGAATTCAGTTTCAAAAAGTTCATGAAGGCGGGGAGCGGCGCCCTCGTCACGGCGGGAGCCAAGTTCATCGGAGTGTTCGTCATTGGCTTTCTGGTCGGCCGTGCGCTTTCATGGAGTATCATGGAGAGCATTTTCCTCGGCGGCTTGTTGTCCATGTCTTCCACAGCCGTAGTTCTGAAATCTTATGAGGATATGGGGCTGAAGGGAAAGCCATGGGCTCCTGTGTTGTTCGGTACACTGGTAGTTGAGGACTTGATAGCCATTCTGCTCATGGTGCTGCTGTCGACGATGGCGGTGTCAAACCAGTTCGCCGGCGGGGAACTGGTGTTCAATCTGCTGAAGCTCGTGTTCTTCCTGATATTGTGGTTTGTCGTTGGGATTTATATTATTCCGACGGTGTTGAAGAAGGCTAAGCAATATATTAATGATGAGATACTTCTGCTGGTGAGCATCGGACTGTGTTTCGGCATGGTGACGTTTGCCGGCGCTGTGGGTTACAGCTCTGCGCTCGGGGCGTTCGTGATGGGCTCCATTCTGGCGGAGACTATTGAAAGTGAGCATATTGAGAGGCTGGTGAGACCGCTGAAGGATATTGTTGGGGCGGTGTTTTTTGTGTCTGTGGGCATGATGGTGTCGCCGGCCGTGATTGTTGATAACCTGACTACCATTATCGTGCTTTCACTCATTGTGATGGCGACTCATATCCTGTTTGCGGGGACCGGTGTGATTCTGACCGGCGGAGGGCTGAAAAATGCGACTCATGTTGGTTTTTCGCTGGCGCAGCTGGGTGAGTTTGCGTTTATCATCGTGGGTGTCGGCGTGAGTCTTGGGGTGATGAGGGATTTCATTTATCCTGTGATTATTGCAGTGTCGGTGCTGACGACGTTCACCACTCCTTATATGATTAAGCTGGCGGGACCGGTGCACGGGTTCGTAGTGAGGCGTTTCCCTGTGTTTGCGGCACGGTTCGGGCAGGATACGTCTTCCGAGGGGCGGAGTGCTGTGGAGCGCAGTCAGTGGAAGGAGCTGCTGAGTTCTTATTTTGTCAGGGTTTTGCTGTATGGAGTGGTGCTGCTGGCGATCGGCGTAGCTTCGCATGTGTGGCTGGACGGTTTTGTGCAGAGGGTGATGCCGCATTACGGTGAGCGTGTCCAGAGGATTGTGGCTGTGGCGGGGACGCTTCTGGTGATGGCGCCGTTCCTGTGGGGCCTTGCCGTGAGTTCAGGGCATACGGCCGAGTGTACGCGTGAGATATTGCAGGAGAATCCCGGCAACAGATGGCCTCTGGCGGGGCTTGTGCTGTTGAGGGCATTTCTCGCGATAGGCATTATCATGGGAGTGATTGCCACGCATTTCCAGTTGACTCTGTGGGGAGCGTTGCTTGTCCTGGTGCTTGGAATTCTGGGGCTGCATTTCGCCCGTAAGTATCTGCACACGTTCTCGGCTATTGAAAAAAGATTTATTGACAACCTTAATGAAAAGGAGAACGAGGTGCGCAGACGTACTCCCGTGACCAGCTCCATTATGGACAGCATGGGAGGGTATGACGTTCATCTGGAGAGCGTTACGATTTCGGCCGATTCGGTGTTGGCCGGTAAACCGCTGAAGGATATTCCAATCCGTTCGACGACCGGGGTGAATGTGGTGAAGATTACCCGAGGGTCGCGTTATTTCGTGATTCCGGGCGGCGAACTGGTGCTGTATCCTTGGGATGAGGTGCTTGTTGTGGGCACATCAGAGCAGCTGAAGGCCTGGAGGAGGCTTGTCCGGGAGTCGGTACCGGTGAGCACGAGTCAGGACAGGGATGTGTCGTTTGACGTGGTGCCTGTTACGCTCGCACATGATTCTTTTCTCACCGGCAAGAAGCTCAGGAGCATCAAGATGAGGGAGTACAGGTGTATGGTGATCAGCGTCATGCATGGCGGTGAGCTTATCACCAACCCCAAACCCGACTACACGTTCACCGCAGGCGATGTCGTGTATCTGGCAGGGGAGAGGGACTCCCTTGAGTGGCTTCGGTTCTAACTATTTGTTGATTAGTTTAAGGAACTCGTTGCGGGTGCGCTCGGAGTTGAGGAAGGCACCGGAGAAGGCGGAGGTGGTGGTGATTGAGTTGATCTTCTGCACTCCGCGCATCGTCATGCAGGTGTGGGATGCTTCGATGACTACTGCGGCTCCGAGAGGATGCAGCGCTTCCTGCAGGCAGTCAAGGATGTCCTGACTGAGACGTTCCTGTACCTGAAGGCGGCGGGCGTAGGTTTCTACTATGCGGCCCAATTTGCTGATGCCGACTATTTTACCGTTGGGGATATAGCCGATGTGGGCTTTGCCGATGAATGGCATCATGTGATGCTCGCACAGGGAGAATACATCGATGTCCCTGACGATCACCATCTGCTGGTTCTCTTCGTTGAATATTGCGGAGCGGACGATTTCCTCTCCGTTCTGAAAATACCCCTGGGTGAGAAACTGAAGCGCTTTTGCTACCCTGAGAGGGGTTTTCAGCAAACCCTCCCGCTGTGGATCTTCTCCCAGAAGCTTCAGAATCTCTTTGACATGTACGGCGAGCTGCTCTGTCGTCTCCTCGTCGTACTGCTCGATCTTTCTGTAAGCCATATTATTGCTGTTTTGTTGTTTGGGTGGGGCAAAGGTACAGCTTTATTTTTTCTTACCAAAATGTCTGTGGTGCTTCTCGTTCCACATGCCGTATATCTCGCTGACATTGCCGGCCGTGATGAATGCCTGGATGTTGTTTTTCTGGATGAAGTCGTACAGGCCGGCGAACTCGTCCTGGGTGAGAAGGGAGACGACTTCGGTCTTTTCTTCGCCTGAGTAGCCGCCGGTGAGGTGGTAGATGCTACAGCCTCTCTGGAGGTCCTCGATGATGTATTTACGTACTTCTTCGGCCCTGTCAGTGATCATGCAGACGCGTTTGCGCCGGTTGAGGGTGGCGGTGAAGTAGTCGACGGCGATGCCGTTGATCCATGTGCCGACAAGTCCGGCTACGACGAGGCGGAACGGGTTGATGGTAAATGCCGTGCAGCAAATCATCGCTCCGGCTATGGTGACGCTGGTGCCGATGTCGAGGTGGAGGTATTTGTTGACTATCTTGGCGATAATGTCCAGACCGCCGGTGGATGCGTTGATCCTGAATAATATAGCTTGCGATATGCTGAGCATCAGCACGAAACACAGGAGATCCATCCACGGGTCGTCCATGACAGAGGCTCCGCCGGCGAGGACTTTCTCGTAGGGGAGTACGGCTTCCCAGAATTTGATGAGCGGTCCGAGAATCAGGGCCGTGTAGATGGTTTTGGCGCCGAACTCGGCTCCGATAAGTATCCACGCGAGCACGAGGAGGATGGCATTTATGACGAATACCATAGTCGACAGGCCGATGTTTACACCTGCATTGCCGAGCAACTCTGTCAGGACGATGGAAAGACCTGAAATGCTGCCGATGATTAGTTTGCTCGGTACGAGGAAGTAGTACACTCCGGCAGCTCCTACGAGCATTCCGAGGGTCATGATGACGAGTTCATTCCAGAATTTGTAGGTTCCTAGAGGTGCCAGGATGTTTCGGGCTGTCATAACTTTGAGGCTTTTGGTTAAAAGATGAAAGTATAGCTCTATGTTTGTATTGCAAATTTATATAATTTTCGTCTGATTTGGATATTTTGTGTCAAAAAAATGAAAAAATTTTGAGAATGGGATTTTTTTCGTACCTTTGTCTTGGCATATAGCACGGGTGGAGGATTAAGTGCTATATGCTAGAGGCAGGTCTCTGGGGGGAGACCTGCCTCACCTTTTATATTTGGTTCATTAGCAGCTATTAGAATCCTACACCTAAATGCAAGCGGAGACAGCCGGCCCATGTTTTGGCGTCATCCGCCATCGTCTGCGTAGCTGCTGAAAGACCTGATAGCAATATAATGCAAATAATGAAAAGGCGTTTCATGTGTATGCTGTTTGTTGATTATGTGTGCGATATTTTACGAAAGTAGCTAAAAAGTTTTGAAATTCAAATAATTTACGTACCTTTGCAGCCGCTAATAAAAAGGAGGTGTAAAAGCAATGATCATCGTACCTATCAAAGAAGGAGAGAACATCGAGAGAGCACTCAAGAAGTTCAAGAGGAAATTCGAGAAGACCGGAACCATCCGTGAGCTCCGTGCCCGCAAGAACTTTGAAAAGCCGTCCGTAAGGAATCGTATGGCTAAGCAGAAGGCTATCTACGTACAGCATTTGCAGCTCCTGGACGAGCAGTAATCGAATACTCTCTCGCACGAGATAAATGAAGCCCGGCATTCCTGCCGGGCTTCAATCGTATGTGGCGTCAGCCGTTGTATCGTTTGCCGACTACATCCCAGTCTATGATGGACCAGAGGGAGTTGAGATGGTCGGGGCGACGGTTCTGGTAGTCGAGATAGTAGGCGTGCTCCCAGACATCGAAGGTGAGCAGGGGTGTAAAGCCTTTTGTGACGGGATTGCCGGCATTGGGCTCCTGGGTGATGTGGAGATTGCCTTCGGCATCGGATGAGAGCCAGACCCAGCCGCTTCCGAAGAGGCCTGCGCCCTTGGCGGCGAATTCGGCCTTGAAGTCTTCGAAACTGCCGAATTGGGCTTTGATGGCTTTGGAAAGGGGACCTGTGGGAGCGTTGTCCTGACGGGGAGAACGGAACTGGGTGAAATAGAGATTGTGGTTGAGGATCTGGCCGGCGTTGTTGAATATGGCGCCATCGGCTTTCCTGACTATGTCTTCGAGTGGGAGTCTTTCGTAGGGAGTGCCGGGAAGGGCTGCATTGAGGTTGTTGACATAGGCCTGGAGGTGTTTGCCGTGGTGGAATGAAAGTGTTGATGCGCTGATGACGGGCTCCAGCGCTGAGGGGTCATAGGGCAGGGAAATGAGTTGCATGGTGTTCTGTGTTTAATTGGTGGTTAATGTCTGCAATATAGGTATTTTTTCTAACTTTGCCATACTATGTCTATTGTTTCGCATCCCGGGGACGGGGCCTATATGCCGGTGAGGACGCCGGAAAGCATGATCCGCACCATTATGGAGATGGGGATCGTGCCGTTTTTCATCAACCCTGTCGCGGGGTATTCGATTCAAGAGCTGACGCCGGGGGAGTTGTGGTTCAATGATGATGATATGGGGCCGTGGGATTGGAAGATAGAGGCCGTGCGGTCCGGGGATATTGCCTATGGAAAGTTTCTCGGAGGCGGGAAGAGCAGTTTTGCGTCGGTGGAGTATTATAAGCATCTGATGAATTACAGGCGGTCGCTGGAGAAGTATGCGCCTGAAGGGATTGCGGCCGAGACATTGGAGGAGATAAGGAGGAATGGCAGCGGGACTATAAGGGAGTTGCGGCAGAAGTTCGGGCTCAGGAAAAACCAGATGGAGAGTGTGCTGACACGGCTGGAAATGGGGACATGGATTGTCGTGGGAGATTTCCAGAGGGTGTATCATGGGGCGGATTTGCATTATAGCGGCTGGCAGCTGACCTCGTATTGTACGCCGGATGAGCTGTTTGGTGGTGATAAGCCCGGGTTTAGCTTCGGGCCGTTCAAGGGGGAGCGCAGGACGCTTGATGCCGGTTGTTCGCCGGAAGAGTCTTATGAGGTGCTGCGCAGACGCATTGTGGAGCTGGCTCCTATGGCTGGTGCGAAGCAGGTTGAGAGATTGCTGCGATAAATTTCTCCATGCCCTTGCTGGCGACTTCGCGGATGTGGGTGATGCGGGGGTCGCGGACGGGGATGTCTTTGGGGTCGATGATGTAGATGGGGGTGTCGTAGCCCGCATAGCGGTAGAGGCCGGCGGCAGGATAGACCTGAAGAGACGTGCCGACGATGAGCAGGATGTCTGCGGCATTGACAAGTTCTATTGCCTTTTCAATATTGGGCACCGCCTCGCCGAAGAAGACGATGTGGGGGCGGTACTGCTGGCCCTCTGGTGAGAGGTCGCCGACATTGACGGGCTCGAAGCCGACGTCGATGACGCCGACCGTGGAGAAGCCGTCACGGTCATTGTAGGTGTTTTCGGGGCGGACTTTGGTGAGCTCGCCGTGGAGGTGGAGGACCCTGGTGGAACCGGCGCGTTCGTGGAGGTTGTCTACGTTCTGGGTGATGACGTCGACGTCGTATTTGTCCTCAAGGGCTGCAATGGCCAAATGGGCGGCGTTGGGCTTGACATCCGGAGCTGGGCGCGGCGTTCATTGTAGAAGCTGAGGACAAGCTGGCGGTCGCGATACCAACCTTCGATGGAGCATACGTCGTTGACGTCATATTTGTCCCACAGGCCGCCGTTGTCGCGGAATGTGGAGATGCCGCTCTCGGCGCTGACGCCCGCGCCGGTGAGGACCGTGATGCGTTTTTTGGGCATTGTCTAGTCTTTTTTGTTGAAGAAATAGTGGCGCACCCAGTATTCGAAGAGGGGGTCGATGATGACTGGTTTGTCGGAGTTGTCGAAGGTGACGATTTCTTTTTTCATGAGGGCATCCTTGACGCGCTTGACGTTGGCGGAGGAGTTGAGGTGGTAGCTCTGGACCACTTCGCTGCTGCTGAAGCGGGTGAACCCGTCGATGATGGCGCGAAGCAGGCTGACCTGATGGGTGGTGAGGTCGTTCATATATGCCTTGAAGCGCGGCTCGTGGATTGCCAGGAGGCAGTCAAGGGCTTCAATGAGGACGGGTTCCATGATGTAGCCCTTGGAACGGGCGTCGCAGATGGCGGAGAAGTGATTGATGTACCAGAGGTTGTTGCGGAAGAGGGTGCAGGAGCCCATCAGAAGGTCTCTGTCGATGACCTTGCCGCTGGAGAGGAACCCTTTGACGATGCGGTCCACGATATCACGCTCGTCGGGACGGTTGAGCGGAAGGTGCTCTACGTGGCGGTAGAAATATCTCTGGACTTCAAAAATATCTTTCATGGCATTGACCATGGAGCCTGAGAGGATATATGAGAAGCCCCCTTTGGGCTCGTCCTTTATGACGGATTCCATGGGCTTGAGAATGAGGTCTCCGTCCTCTGTGAGACGGATGTTCTGGAACTCGTCGATGAGAAGAAGCATGCGCGAGCCTTTGTCGGCTGCGAGTCGGTAGGGAAGGCGGAGCATGGCGAGGATGTCGGCGTCGTCCGGGTCCCAGTTGAGGGATACGACTTCATCTGTCTCGGAGAAATGGGCCCTGTCGAAGACGAAATGGGTGTCCTGAAGATATGTGGATATGATATCCGCATATTCCGACGGAGTGGCGGCGACCATGCGGATGACCGTGGTGCCGAACCTGGTCAGGAAAGACGATATGCTTCTTATGTCCATGCATGACATTTGTCCCACAAGGAACTGTTTACCTGCGACCCTCATTGAGAAGATGGTCTGCTGGATGAGGGATGTCTTGCCGGATTTCGGGGGTTCGTAGATTACGACGTTCTCGCCTCCTTGGATGAGGTTGGAAAGAATTACGCTTTCTGCTTTGCGCCCGATGAAATTCTTGCCGGTGACGTACTTGTCGTATACAAAAGGAGTAGCCATAGGTTGAACAATTATGTTTCAGACAAATTTAGGAAAAATTTTTTGTGGATTGGCATAAAAATGCTATTTTTGCAATCCAATTTTGATAGATGACCGCTAAGCTATTGATAAAGAGCAGCCCCGGAGGCAGCCGCTTACGGCCGGAAACTTTTAAAAAAGTTCGTTTATATGTACGCAATCGTTGATATTGCAGGCCAGCAGTTCAAAGTAGAGGCTGGCATTGAGATCTTTGTCAACCGTCTCAAGGCTGACAAGGGTGCTGCTGTCGAGTTTGACAAGGTACTCCTCGTTGACAATGAGGGCGCTGTCAAGGTCGGCTCACCGTACATCGACGGCGCAGTCGTAAAGGCTACCGTGGTCGATGACTCAATTAAAGCCAAGAAAGTGCTTGTATTCAAGAAAATCCGTCGCAAGGGATTCCAGAAGCTGAACGGTCACCGTCAGAAGCTCACCAAGATCCGCATCGACGCTATCGCTTAATTTCAGGAGGAATTCACTATGGCACATAAGAAAGGTCAATCAAGTTCAAAGAACGGATGTGAATCACAAAGCAAACGTCTTGGTCTCAAGAAGTTCGGTGGTGAGGTCGTAAAGGCCGGCAACATTATCGTACGTCAGAGAGGCACTGTACACAACCCTGACCGCAACGTCGGCATGGGTAAAGATCACACCCTCTACGCTCTCGTGGACGGCACAGTCAAGTTCACCAAGAAGAGAGAGGATAAATCCTACGTATCGGTGATCCCGTTTGAGAACTAACTCGAAGGGAATTTGATAACAAGGAGAGGACTTGCACTTCGAGAGATTGCACGCCCTCTCTTTTGTTTATAAAACAATATAAGTATGCTCACACTTAAAATGCTTCGCGACGATCCGGACTACGTAGTCCGCAAGCTCGCAATCAAGAATTTCGACGCCCGCGAAATCGTGGACGGTATCCTCGCAATCGATGATGAGCGCAAGGCTCTCCAGACAGAGTCCGACGCCCTTCTTTCAGAGCAGAAGAAACAGGCAGCCGTCATCGGCTCCATGATGAAGGAAGGCCGCAAGGCCGAGGCTGAAGAGGCCAAGAAGACGGTTGCCGACCTCAAGGCCCGTTCTACGGAGCTTCTCGCCCGTCGTGAGGCCAAGGAGAAGGAACTCGAAGCCCAGCTTGTACTTCTTCCCAATATTCCCTGCGACCTCGTCGTTCCCGGCAAAGGAGCAGAAGACAATCAGATAGTCAAGACAGGCGGAGAGGATCCCAAGCTCCCCGAAGGAGCTCTTCCCCACTGGGAACTCGCTAAGAAATACGACATCATTGACTTTGACCTCGGCGTCAAGCTCACCGGTGCCGGCTTCCCCGTATATAAGGGCAAAGGAGCCAAGCTCCAGCGCGCCCTCATCAGCTTCTTCCTTGACCGCAACACTGCAGCGGGCTACACCGAGGTAGAACCTCCCGTTATGGTCAATGCTGCTTCTGCCTATGGCACCGGCCAGCTCCCCGACAAGGAAGCCCAGATGTACTACGTCGGACTCGATGACTTCTATCTCGTACCGACTGCCGAAGTTCCCGTCACCAACATCTTCCGCGACGAGATACTTGACAACAATGCCTTTCCCCAGAAGATGACCGCCTACACACCATGCTTCCGCCGCGAGGCAGGATCCTATGGCAAGGATGTGCGCGGACTGAACCGTCTTCACCAGTTCGACAAGGTTGAGATTGTCCGCGTCGAGAAGCCCGAGAACAGCTACGCCGCTCTTGATGAGATGATAGCACACGTAGAGAGCCTCGTAAATGCACTGGGTCTCAAATACCGCATCCTTCGTCTGTGCGGCGGCGACATGAGCTTCACCTCCGCCATCACCTACGACTTCGAACTCTGGTCCGCAGCCCAGGGCCGCTGGCTCGAAATCTCCTCCGTTTCCAACTTCGAGACCTACCAGGCCAACCGTCTCCACCTCCGCTACCGCGACGAAAGCGGCAAGACCCAGCTCTGCCACACCCTCAACGGCAGCTCCCTCGCCCTTCCCCGCGTCGTGGCCGCTCTCCTTGAAGACAACCAGACCCCCGAAGGCATCATCATCCCTGAGGTCCTCCGTCCCTACACCGGATTCGACCGCATCGACTAATGAAGCCTGGTACCGTCATACTCGGCATAGATCCCGGAACCAATATTCTCGGTTTCGGGATCATATCCGCCGGGGTTCACGGTCCGGAATACGTTGACATGGGAGTTTTGGACATCAGAAAAGAGACCGACCCTTACGGCAAACTCGCCATCATCCATGACAACGTCTCCGAGATAATCAAGACCTACCATCCTGACATCCTCGCCATTGAATCGCCCTTCTACGGCAAGAATGCCCAGGTTATATTCAAATTAGGCCGTGCCCAGGGCGCAGCCATAGTCGCAGCATCCCGCGCTGGTCTGCCTGTCTACGAATACGCTCCCCGCAAGGCCAAGGAAGCCATCACCGGCAACGGCGCCGCTTCCAAGGAGCAGGTCAGCCTCATCATACAGCGCACCCTAAAGGTCGAACTTGACGATAAATACCTCGACGCCACGGACGCCCTTGCCCTGGCGCTCTGCCACTATTATCAATCCAGCAGCCCCCTTGCATCCCTCAAAGGTTCCGGCAGCTGGGAAAGTTTTCTCAAAGAGCATCCTGATAGGATAAAATAATCCCGCGGCAATTAAACCTTAGGCCGCCGGCGTTGTCTAAGCATATTGAAGTCCCGGACCAGGGACTATTTTTATGCAAAGACTCTACGAACAATGACAAAAAGGATTGCTCTTTTCTTCGCACTGCTCCTGATGGCGTGCGTTACCCTCCAGGCCCAGTCGGCCTTCAAAGTAACAGTCAGACTCACTGACTCCGCCAGCGGCGAGCCGGTCGGTTTCGCTACCGTATCGCTCACCCGCGATGGCGCTACTTCCCCCTCATCATACGCCCTCGGCGACAGCGAAGGCCATGCCCATCTCGACAAGGTCCGCGCGGGAAAATACACCATCAAAGCCGAACTCATGGGCTACAAGGCCCACACGCAGGCCATCGAAGTCAAAGGTGACCTCGATCTGGGCGAAGTAAAGATGGACCCTGATCAGCGGGTCCTTGATGCTGCATCCGTCAGTGCGGTCGGCAATCCCATCACCATCAAGAAAGATACGGTCGAATACAACGCCTCATCCTATAAGATAAGCGACAACGACATGCTCGAAAACCTCCTCCAGAAGCTCCCCGGAGTGGAAGTTTCCGAGGACGGCACGGTCACTGCCAACGGTGAGACCATCACAAAGATCACCATCGACGGCAAGACCTTCTTCCTTGATGACCCGACCCTTGCCACCAAGAACATCCCTGCCAAGATCGTGGAGAAAGTCAAAGTCGTCAAAAAGAAATCCGAGCAGGCTGAGTTCACCGGCATCGACGACGGTCAGGAAGAATACGTCATCGACCTCTCCGTACAGAAAGGCATGATGAACGGTGTCTTCGGCAATGCCATGCTCGGCGGCGGTCACGACGTACCCCAGAGCGGCCTCAGCTGGAAGGATGGCGACTATCGCTACCAGGGTGCCCTCATGGTCGGCAAATTCACCGACAAGAGCCAGATCAGCCTCATTGCCAACGGCAACAATACCAACAACCGTGGCTTCAACGACCTCTCCGGCAGCATGATGCAGAACATGCGCGGCTCCGGTGGCATGGGACGCGGCCAGGGGGGCTGGGGCAGCGGCAACGGCATCACCACCTCATGGATGGGCGGCCTCAACGGCAGCTGGGACCTCTTTGACGACAAAATGTCCCTCGGCGGCAACTACCTCTACAACAACACCGACAGATTCGTCGAGGAGACCTCCCTCAAAGAGACCTACCTTGATGACAACTCCACCCTTGTCTACAACAATACCGGCTTCAACAGCACATACTCCGACGGCCATCGCGTAGGTTTCCGTCTTGAACACAAATTCTCTGAAAACACCTCCCTCCTCATCCAGCCCCAGCTCAACTTCGGCTCCGGCAATTTCAATGAATTCTCACAATTCAGCACCGACACCCGCACAGGCGCTCTCACCGAGCAGACCAACCGCGGATTCTCCTCCACCACAGGTGACAACGACAATATCACTACCAACGGCTTCGCCCTCTTCCGCCAGCGCCTCGGACTCCCCGGCCGTACCGTCTCCCTCATGACAAACTGGAACTTCTCCGGCAACAATAGCCACGGCTTCAACCAGTCCCTCACGGAGACCTTTGACGGCGCCGATCCCTCCATCATCAACCAGCGCTACAAACAGACCCGGACCGGCCGCAGCCTCTCCGCCCGCCTCGTCTACACCGAACCCCTCGGTGCAGGCTTCTACCTCGAAGGCAACTACTCATATTCCTGGACCAAAAATTCCTCCCGCAAAGACACCTACGACAGCGGCGAACTCACCGGCACATTCGACGAGACGACCCACCCCTACAACTACACCGGCGAAGCCCACAACCAAGTCTATTCCAACTCAATAGACAACAAGGCAATATCCCAGTCAGCCGGAATCAACCTCGCCTACCAGGAAGGTAAGACCCGCGCCCAGGCCGGTATCTCCGTCAACCCGACCCATACCGTCAACACCACCATCGACGGCGTGCGCGACCCTCAGGAATACGACAGCAAAGTGGTCAACTGGGCCCCTCAGGCAATGGTATTCTACGACTTTAACGACAACTCCAACATCCGCCTCTTCTATCGCGGACGCTCCTCACAGCCCTCCACCTCCCAACTCATGGCTGTCATGGACAACTCCAACCCCCTTGCCCTCTCCTTCGGTAACCCGGGCCTGACCCCCTACTTCTCCCACAGCCTCAGAAGTGAATTCGGTCACTCCAACAAACAGACCTTCTTCTCCTTCAACGGCAACATGGAACTCAGCATGGTCCAGAATCCCATCGTCAGCGCCCTCTGGTATGACAACACCGGTGTCCAGTACACCATGCCCGTCAATGGCGACAACACCCTCAACGGCAACATCCGCTGGTTCGTCAACTACCCCATCGCCCGTTCCAACTTCTCCCTCACCTGGAACAACCGCATCGGCTACTCCAAGTCCAACAGTTTCGTCGGAGCCTCCAGGCTTGACATGAGCGGCTATTTCAATGAGGACGGCAGCGTCAAGGACTACAAGGCATTCGTGGACGCCTTCTCCAACCTCGAAGACAACGGCGACTTCATCAATAACGTCACCGAATCCCTCAGCCTCATCGAGCGTCTGCGCATCACATACCGCACCAACAACCTTGAACTCACCGCCAGCGGTCGCATGAGAGTCTCCAAGCCATGGTACACCATCAACTCCACCTCTCAGAACACCACATGGTCCAACCAGCTCCAGACCACCGGCAACTGGACCCTCAACTCCGCCGGCCTCACCCTCAAGGCTGACTTGAACTACAACTGGTACAAAGGCTACACCTCCGAGCGCGAACCGGAATACATCCTCAACGCAGAGATCCAGAAGCTCATCCTCAAAGGCTCCGCCACTCTCGCACTCAAGTGCTATGATGTCCTCAACCAGGCTAAAAACCTATCCGTAACCGATGCCTCCAACTATCACCAGGAGACATACAACAACACCCTCGGCCGGTACGTCATCCTCTCCTTCACCTGGCGCTTCGGCAACTTTGGCAAAGCCCGTGACCGCATGAACGCCCGCTTCCAGCGTGGCGGCATGCCGCCCATGGGCGGCGGTGGCATGGGACGCCCGTTTTAGCGCCCCTCACCGTCATCGTACTTGAGATCCTCGGAGCAAGCTCCAAGGATGACGTGTAAAGCAATCCGTCATTTTTGGCCCGAAGCCCCTCACCGTCATCCTTGACCCGAAGGGTCGAGGATCTCGAAAACGAAGATTATTACAGAAAAAAGTAGTAACTTCGCTGCCCGTATAAAGCAACTACGAACCAAACTTATGAATGGATTCTGGACAGTGCTGATGCTCGTGTTTTCGAACATCTTCATGACATTTGCCTGGTATGGGCACCTGAAACTGAGTGAGATGAAGATTTCCACAGGATGGCCGCTGATTGCGGTCATCCTGTTCTCATGGGGAATCGCCTTCTTCGAATATTGCCTGACGGTCCCTGCCAACAGGATCGGCTTCCAGGGCAACGGCGGCCCATTCAACCTCTTGCAATTGAAAGTGATACAGGAAGTGATATCCCTCACTGTATTCACGGTTATCATAATGTTCTGCTTCAGGGGACAGGCGCTTCAGTGGAACCACTTCGCCGCCTTTGCCTGCCTCGTCCTCGCGGTATTCTTCGTATTCCTTAAGTAATGAATCATCTGGGCGAAATAATCTCCTTGATAGTAGCGGTCTCCTGGACCGTTACGGCATGGTTCGCCGACAAAGCGAGCCGCAGGACCGGCGCAATGGTCACCAACGTCCTCAGGCTGACGCTGGCTACCGTCTTCCTCGGCCTGCTGCTATGGCTGACGGTCGGCCGTCCCTATCCGATCTTCGCCGACGGCGATACCTGGCTATGGCTGGGATTGTCCGCACTTGTCGGCTATGTTTTCGGGGATTATTGCCTTTTCAACTGCTACATATATATTGGTCCGCGCTTTGGCCAGCTGCTCATGACTCTTGCTCCACCGATGGCTGCTGTCGCCGGTTGGGTGATGCTCGGTGAGACGCTGTCATGGACCTCGATACTTGCAATGGCCGTGACCCTGTCCGGTATCGGCATTTCCATACTAAGCCGTGGCGGGGGACATAGTTTCAGACTGGACCTCCCTTTGAAGGGAGTTCTCCTCGGCATCGGCGCCGGAGTCGGCCAGGGCGTCGGGCTCGTACTCAGCAAGATCGGTATGGAACACTACGCCGACGCCGTCCCGGTCGGTGCTCCGGCGATGCTCGTGGATATGTTGCCCTTTGCTTCCACGATGATTCGTGCAATCATCGGCGGCATCGGTTTCTTCATTCTCCTGACCCTCCAGAAAGGCCTTGGCAATCTTCGTGACGCCATCAGGGACCCGGTGTCCATGAAATATGTGTCGCTTATTACTCTTTTCGGCCCGGCTGTCGGCGTGTCCCTTTCCCTCATGGCCGTCCGCTACGCCAACGCCGGGATCGCCTCCACTCTAATGGCCCTGACCCCTGTCTTCATCCTCGCTCCCGAAATTCTCATTGCAAAAAAGACAATCAGCCCCAAAGAGATCGTGGGATTGATTGTCAGCATTGTCGGCGTCGCCCTATTCTTCCTGCTTTAATAGCCGTTTTGCGCGTCATCTTTGGAGCCTCGCTCCGAGGATCTCGTATAGGATGGCCGTTTTCGAGATTCTCGACCTTCGGTCAAGAATGACGGCAAGGAATCTCGGTCAAGAATGACGGATTAGAGGTTGGAGAAGGATACTTTGTGGAGGATGGAGGGGTCGTCATCGCCGCAGTCATCGGCGATCCAGATGCAGCCGTGTGCACGGTCAACGCAGATGCTTTCAGGATTCCAGTCGGCAAACGGCTTGATATCGTAGGTGGTAAGGAGCTTTGTGGCATCTCCGTTAAAGAGGAGGATTTTGTATTCATTGGAGTCGATTACCCAGAGGAGGTCGCTTTCGGGGTCGTAACAGAGGTCGGCGATTTCGGTGATGGATATCGGCATTTCCGTGAGAAGGTTCATGCTGAGATTGTTGCCGGCTACGGAGTATTTCCACAGTGTCGCGTTGGTCTGGGCACCCAGATAGAGGTCTCCTTTGTACCATGTGATGCCTTCGATACCGGAGTTTTTCATCTGTGCTGCGCCTTCGACTCCGAATAGTTTTGTGTAGCCGTTGTAGTCGGGCGCAGTCATCTTGTAGACGCTATTCGGTTCGACGGCAAGGTAGAGGTCGCCGGTCGCCGGATCGATAGTTATGCCTTCCATGTCGGATTCTTCCGCGTCATCAAGGTAGAGTTCGTAGGAGCCGTCGAACTGGATTTTGTAGATCTGGCCGTTGTCGCCGACACCCCAGAGGAAGTCGCCATCCTTGCTCAGGCAGAGACCGGAGAGCTCCACGACATAGTCAGTGGCACTTTTCTTCAGTTCCTTTGACCATTCGACCTTGGTCATTGAGGGAAGGACGTCAGTACATTTGTTGTCTTTGGTGCATCCTTTTGACGAGATGATGCAGATAAGCGTTAATAATAGGGTAAGTGTTTTCATATCTGAGTGTTAGTTTGTGTATATGCCCGCCATTTCTCGATGAGATCGACGATGTCGGAGGGGAGGGGAGAGTCGAATTGGAGCCACTTCTTCGTGCGGGGATGTTCGAGCCCGAGGGTCTTGGCATGGAGGGCCTGACGGGGACATATCTTGAAGCAGTTTTCGATGAACTGACGGTATTTTGCGTAAATGGTACCTTTGCGGATTTCTGCTCCGCCGTAGCGTGCGTCGTTGAACAGCGGATGCCCGATGGAGGACATGTGGACGCGGATCTGGTGGGTGCGGCCGGTCTCGAGGCGGCATTCGACGACAGTGATGAATCCGAAACGCTCCAGCACCTTGTAGTGGGTGACGGCGTGTTTGCCGACGGTAGTGTCGTCTGTCGTGCGGAAACGCAGGCGGTCGTTGGGATCGCGGGCGATGTAGGTGTC
>JAFZPY010000139.1 GCA_017552475.1 Bacteroidales bacterium
GTCTTCTTTCAAGGTGTTGAATCCTGAGCTGCACATCTGCTCACTCGAGCCTTCAGTAAAACTCGAAATCTCCCTGACCATCACCAAGGGCCGCGGCTTCGTGCCCGCCGAGGAGATGAGGGATGAGAACACGCCCATCGGAACCATTCCCGTGGACGCTATCTACACCCCTATCAAGAAGGTCAACTGGACTGTAGAGAACTGGCGTGTCGAGCAGAAGACTGACTACGAGAAGCTCAATATCGAGATCGTTACCGACGGCTCGATTTCGCCGAACGCAGCCCTTCAGGACGCAGCCAACATCCTTATATACCACTTCAAGCTCTTTACGGATGACAAGAAGCTCACTCTTGAGAACACCGTAGAGTCCGACAGCAAGGAGCTTGACGAAGAGTCACTCAGAATGAGACATCTCCTTCTGACCAAGCTTTCAGACATGGGTCTCAGCGTGAGAGCCTACAACTGCCTGAAGGCCGCCGACATCGATACCTTCGCTGACCTCGTGTCCTATTCACGTGCCGAACTGATGAAGTTCCGCAACTTCGGACGCAAGTCTCTCGGAGAGATTGATATCCTTGTCGAGAAGATGAAACTCTCCTTCGGTATGGATGTTACAAAGTACAATATTGAAATTAAGAAAAAGAACGCTTAAAAATGAGACACAATAAAGCAGTCAATCATCTCGGACGCAAGAGCGGACACCGCAAGGCCCTCCTTTCCAACATGGCTTGTTCTCTCATACTCAACAAGAGAATCACCACCACAGAGGCAAAGGCAAAGGCTCTCAAGCCGTTCCTCGAGCCGCTCGTTACCAAGTCAAAAGACGATTCTACACACTCACGTCGCGTTGTCTTCAGCTACCTGAAGGACAAGCACGCAACAGCAGAGCTTTTCCGCACCATCGCTCCCAAGGTTGCTGACCGTCCGGGCGGATACCTCCGTATCCTCCACCTCGGTTTCCGTCAGGGTGATGCCGCTGAGATGGTTCTCGTAGAGTTCGTAGATTTCAACGAGGCAGCTATCGCAAGCGCACCCAAGGAGGCCAAGAAGACCACCCGTCGCAGCCGTGCAAAGAAAGCCGAGGCCGCTCCCGCAGCCGAAGCTCCCGCTGCTGAGGCTCCTGCAGCCGAAGAGGCTCCCAAGGCTGAGTAATCAAGCCTTCCCAATATTAAAGGGCGACCCGTTCAGGGCCGCCCTTAATTGTTTTTAGGGAAAAAAGCAGTATCTTTGAAGTTCGCAAAAGCGAGAACACTAAACGGTCACCATGAAACCGAAGCAGGTCCTTATATTCATACTTGCAGTCTTTGCACTCCTGGGACTCGGCTGGGTAGTATTCCCCGCCGACGGTGTCCGTTTCGCCGGACGTGACTGGCGTTTTTTCTCCTACGAACGCACCCTGCGTGCCGCAAACGAGAAAAAACTCGACATCGACTCGGTAATTACAGCCCTTGGGGCCTCGTATACCATCGCTGAAAAGGATACCCTCAGCTACTATAGGGATTTCATCAAAAGGAGCTCATCCCGTCTGCACTTCCCTAATGACGACTACACCTGGCTCGACCCTGTCTTCCGTGACTTTGAAAGCGCCCAAAGAAAGGGCCGTCTCTACCGGGTAGTCCACTACGGAGACTCCCAGATAGAGATTGACCGCATCACCTCTACCTTGCGCCAGCGACTCCAGGAACGCTTCGGCGGTCAGGGCACCGGCATGTTCCCCGCCATGTCGTCCGTCCCCTCAGCCTCAGTATCCAAATCCGCCGCAGGCTCGATGACACACTATACCATGTACGGCGACAGCACCACCACCCGCGCTCCCCACAGCCGCTACGGCATAATGTGCCAGTTCGCCCAACTCTATCGCAGCGGCAGCGTGACCTTCCGCGAGGCGCCTAACCGCGACGACAGCCCTGCCTCCAAAACCTTCTCCCGCGTCTCGCTCCTTATCGGCAACACCCCCGACACCCTCCGGGTTTCCCTCCTTACCGACACCACATCCCGTGGCGAGAAGATCATTCCCCGCGACTCCCTTGGCGTTCAACTCCTCACCTGGGACCTCTCCAGACCGATATCCAAAGCTACGCTGAAATTCCGCGGCACAGCCGAGATATATGGCATCTCCCTTGACGGCCAGTCCGGAATCGCGGTCGACAATATACCCCTCCGCGGCTGCTCCGGCACCATATTCACCCGCATATCCAAGGCTACCCTCCGCCGCTCCTTCTCCCTCACCAATACCCGCCTCATCATCCTCCAGTTCGGCGGCAACATCATGCCCGTCGCCAACTCTGACAAGACAATTGACAACTACGCCGAACAGATCGCCCGCCAGATCCGCTATTTCCAGGACGTGGCTCCCGATGCCCGCATCATCTTCATCGGCCCCTCCGATATGGGCCGCACCGCCTCCGACGGCACCATCCGCACCTGGCCCCGCCTTATGCAACTCAACGACACCCTCCGTGCAACAGCCCTCAGCAACGGCGCCGCCTACTGGGATATGTTTGCGGTCATGGGCGGCGAAAACTCCATGGCCCGCTGGGTTCGTCACAATCCCCCCTATGCCGGCCCCGACTACATCCACTTCACCCCCGCCGGCGCCCGGATCATAGGCGACGCCCTCTCATCCTCAATCCTCCTATATCACGACTTCTACTGTCTACGCCGCTCCATCGGCGACTCAAAAGTGAAGGCATTCATGAAATGAGAACGATCACCTTCATATTATCAATCCTTCTCCTCGGCAGCACAGTCGCAGGACAGAACTTCCATCGCCGCATCCCTGATCTCCAATACGCCCGTACCGAGCTGAACCGTATCCAATTCGCCCCCGGCGGCAGCCCCGCCTTTGAACGCTTCTACCGTAAGCTCGACACAGTCATCCTCAGCGGCAAAGGCAATCTGCGCATCCTCCAGATCGGAGGTTCACACGTTCAGGGCGGTTCATGGAGCCAACAACTCCGCCGCGACCTTCTCCTCGTACGCTACGGGCTCGACGGCGGCCGCGGTCTCGTCTTCCCCTATTCCGCCGCCGGCACCAACACGCCAATGGGCTACACCTCTTCCTACACCGGCACCTGGAGTCCCGACCGCTGCCTCAAGACCCCTCATACAGACCTTGGCGTCACCGGCATCTCAATCACCACCGACGACCCTTCCTCCACATTTACAATATCAATGTCGGAGCGCGGCCCGCGCGAATGGTCTCCCTCCTTCACCTTCAACAAGGTCGACCTTCTGGGTTACGGCAATCTCGAACCGATAATAATCATGGGCCGCGACACGGTCCGCAGCATCAACGCTACCCCCGTCAAGGGCCGCTGGCACTTTGATCTCCCGCGTTTCACGGAGGAAATCACCGTGGGCTTTCATCCCGCTTCGCAAGGCGAATTCACGGTCAATGGCGTCTACCTTGACAACCCCTTCAGCGGCATCACCTACTCCGAAGTCGGTATCAACGGCGCCTCCACCTCATCATATCTCCGCTGCGACAACTTTCAGCGCGACCTCGAATTCCTCTCGCCCGACCTTGTCATATTCTGCATCTG
Organism: Bacteroidales bacterium; assembly: GCA_017552475.1. Taxonomy (GTDB): domain Bacteria; phylum Bacteroidota; class Bacteroidia; order Bacteroidales; family UBA932; genus Cryptobacteroides. Next base: position 3,546 of record JAFZPY010000139.1, read on the forward strand.
CATCAATGACATCCAGGGCGACTTCGACCCCTCCCACTTCATTTCCAACTACAACAAGCTGGTCAAAATGGTCAACAATGCCAACCCAGACTGCGCCATCCTCTTTACCACCTGCAACGACTCCTACCGTCACCGTGCCCCCAATCGCAATACAGTTCCTGCCGTCAATGCCTTCAAGACGCTTACTCTCAAACACGACGCCGGCCTGTGGGACCTCTACGAGATAATGGGCGGCTACGGCTCCATGCAGAGCTGGGAGTACTCGGGCTATGCCCAGGGCGACAAGATACACTTCACTCCGGCAGGATACGACATTCTCGGCAACCTGCTGTTCAACGCCCTCATGGACGGGTATTGGCAGCATAAAACCACCACGGCCCGATGAGCGACATGATACAAGTCATATCGGGATTCATTCGCGACCTCTTCTCTTTTGACCAGGCCCATCCGTTGCTGTTTACCCAGTTCTACTTCTGGGCGTTCTTTGCAATTGTCTTCGCGTTCCTCACCCTTTTTAAGGACAAACTGGTCCTGAGAAACGCCTACCTGTTCGGCTGCTCCCTTTTCTTCTACTATAAGACCAGCGGCCTGTTTTTGATACTGCTGTCGTTTGTCATAGTATACAACTACCTGGCTGGTCGCAGGATGGCCGGTATCAGATCCCCGGGCGGCCGCAAGGCACTCCTTCTGCTGAGTGTGGCCGTAGACCTCGGCCTGCTGTGCTACTTCAAATACGCTTACTTCCTGACGGACCTTGTCAACAACCTTCTCCACACCGACTTCCGCGTTTTTGACATATTCGCCGCCGCAGGCAATGCCGTTGCCGGCCGCGCGGCATTCAGCATTGACAGCATATTCCTTCCCGTCGGCATATCATTCTTCACGTTTCAGGCGGTCAGCTACGTCGTAGACATTCAGAGGGGCAGGATAGAGCCGGTGCGTAATTTCTTTGACTTCGGTTTCTACCTGAGTTTCTTCCCGCAGCTCGTGGCGGGCCCCATAGTCCGTGCCAGCGAGTTCGCATCACAGCTCCACAAGCCCTACAACCTCTCCCGTCGCTGGTTCGGCATTGCTGTCTTCTGGATACTCAACGGTCTCGTCAAAAAGCTCGTTCTCAGCGACTATATTGCAGTGAACTTCTGCGACAGGGTGTTCGCCAATCCTCTTCTTTACAGCGGCTTTGAAAACCTCTCCGCCATCTTCGCTTATTCCCTTCAGGTCTATGCCGATTTCTCAGGCTACACCGACATCGCGACCGGCGTGGCCATGCTGATGGGATTCTACCTTCCCAAGAACTTCAACTCCCCCTATAAGGCCACCAATGCAGCCGGATTCTGGAAACGCTGGCATATGACCCTTTCCAACTGGCTCAAAGACTACCTCTACATCCCTCTCGGCGGCAACCGCGAAGCCACCGCCGGCACTTACATCTGTATAATCACGATAGCCCTTATCGCCGTCTTCCTGAGCGGAAGTATCGCAGTCGCCATCGTCGCCGGCATAATTGCCCTCGCCGTAGGCCTGACGGCATGGCTCCGTCCCGACAAGCGCAAGCTCATCACTACCAATATCAACAATATGGACACCATGCTCCTGGGCGGCCTCTGGCACGGTGCGAGCTGGAATTTCATGATCTGGGGCGGTCTCAACGGCATCGGTATGATTATCTGGAAATTCTGGAAGAGCTGGGGCATGTACATGCGCTTGTTCGTAATATCGCTACTGTGCGTTGTCCTTGGACTGCTGACGGTATTCGCTCCGGCTCCAGCGTGGAACATGTTCTTTTCATGGGCGCTGCTGATATTCATCGGTGCATTCGTGAGGGTGGTGTACAATATCCTCGGAGGGCGCCGGCAGTGGAAATGGCTTGCCACGGCCTGGGCCGTGTTCCAGACATTCGTATTCATCACCTTCACCCGTCTGTTTTTCCGCAGCGGCTCCAATCTGGACCCTGCCGTTGCCAACGAGGAAGCGTGGAATACGGCCCGCAACATGGTTGCCCAGATAGGCGGCTCATGGGACGGCGGGCTTATCCCTGCGATGATCGTACAGCACCGTACTGTATTCCTGCTTTTTGTCTTCGGCATGCTTGTTCACTGGCTGCCGGAAGACTGGAAGAGACGCTACCGAATTGGCTTCTCAAGGCTTCCGCTTGGCGTCATGGCCGTTGTGGTGGCCCTGGTGATATTCATCGCATACCAATTCATAACAGCTGACTTACAATCATTCATATATTTCCAATTCTGATTACACACAACACAAATGGCACTTATCGACTGGATTATCGTCATCCTTTTCCTGCTGGTCCTGATCAGCATGGGCTTCAGGTTTTCATCAAAGAACACCAATCTTGAAGACTATTTCCGTGGAGGTCGTTCGATGCCCACATGGGTGGTGGCCCTTGCCGCGACGGGAGCGACCATCAGTGCAGGCACCGTCATCGGTTCGCCGGAAATGGGCTTCAATTCGAACCTTACATACCTTATGCTTACCGTCAGCGGCTGTATAGCAGGACCGCTGGTTGCATGGCTGGTGATTCCCAAACTATATAAGTCCAAGGCAATCACCATATACGGATATCTGGAGGAGATGCTCGGTACGACCACGCGCCGCGCCGGCAGCGTAGTATTCCTGCTCGGCCAGCTGTTCTCTTCCGGCGCCCGCCTTTTCATCGCGGCCATCGCCGTGTATGCAATGCTCTTCGGCGTGTCTGGCGGTGCTATCAATTTCCAGTTCCTGGTATATTCCATTCTCCTTCTTGGTATTATCGCCACCGTCTACACCATGGCAGGCGGCAAGAAGGGACTTGTCTATATTGACGCCCTGCAGCTACTGCTGATAGTCGGCACCGCTCTTGTCGCGTTCGTGATTATCTGGGCCTCGCTCGGCGGCATGTCCGTCGGTGATGTCGTCAGCTCCCTGATACACGGACAAATCAAGCAGGGAGGAGCATGGGTTGAAGGCAATAAACTCCAGCTTATCGACTCATCCTTCCGTTTTGATGTACCCTACAACCTCATCGGCGCGCTTGTGGGCTGCACCCTTTTCAAGTTTGCTCAGAATACCACCGACCACTTCTGCATACAGAGCATGCTCACTTGCAAATCCGTCGGCAAAGCAGCCAAATCCATGATCTGGTCGCAGGTCCTGAGTATTCCCATCACCCTCGTTTTCCTGCTGATGGGCTCGCTCCTCTTTGTGAAATACAACGCCACTGATCCTGCGGCTTTCGCCCGCTATCAGGCAGACGCCCGTGACATCTATCCCCAGTTCATCTGCACTGCTCTTCCGATGGGGCTTCGCGGCCTGATGCTTGTCGGCCTCCTCGCCGCTGCGCTCTCCAGCTTCAATTCGGCCATCAACGCCATGGCGTCCAGTTTTGTCACCGACCTGTATCTCCCCATCCGCCAGAGCCGCGGCAAGGACGTCGGCGACGAGCACGCACAGGTATCTTCATCCCGCTATATGGTGGTCCTCATCGGACTCATCCTCACTGCATTCGGCGTCCTCACCGCCTTCATGCAGGAGAAGAGCGGCATGAATCTTATCGACTTCGCTACAGGCATCATGAGCTTCGCCTATGCCGGCATGATCGGCGTCTTCATGTGCGCCCTCTTCACTAAGAGGGGCAATGCCGCCTCCGCCATCGCTGCGCTCATCACCGGCATTGCGGTCGTCCTGGTTCTGCAGCCCTATGTATGCGGCCCCCTGACTGAAGCCCTTTTCGGGGAACGCATGGTCCTCGCATGGCCATGGTGGTGCCCTCTCGGAGGCCTTCTCTCCTTTGGCGTCTGCTGCCTCGGCAAGAGAAAATAACCACAATTTGTTATTGGGTTACAAGAGTATAATTAGTATCTTTGCCGTGGATTTTCAAGAGATACACAACCTCAGTATATGAAACACTTTACACTTCCTTACGAAGGAGGCCTTATTGAAGAGAATCTTCCCAAAGGCATCCTTCACAGCTTCGAGAAAGTGACGACCGAGATCCACACGGATCCTTTCGAAGCCAGCGAAAAGGTCGCCGACATCATCGTTAAGGCCATCAACTCCAACCGAGGACGTCTTTTCCGCCTCGGACTCACCACCGGAGTGACCCCCGTGTCCCTCTACAATGAGCTCGCAAGGCGCTATGAAGCCGGAGAGGTTTCTTTCCGCGATGTCGAAGTAGTGTCAATCGACGAATATTATCCTTACAGCGGAAAAGAGCAACAGAGCCGCAACCACCGCCTCCACGAGGCGCTCCTCGACAGGGTAGACATCCTCAAGGAGAACGTGCATATTCCTGACGGCACCGTCCCCGCTTCCCGCATCACCGAATACTGCGCCGAATTTGACAAGTCAGCACGCGGACTTGACCTCCTCGTGATCGGCGTCGGCGAGCAGGGCCAGCTCGGTTTCAACGAGGCCGGCTCCAACGAGAAGAGCCGCACCCGTACCGTACGTCTTTCCTACAAGTCCCGCAAGCGTCAGGCTCACAACTTCAACGGCGACATCGCCGCGACTCCCGCTTCCGCCATCACGGTCGGTATCAACACCATGATGAGCGCACACCGCATCATCCTCATGGCCTGGGGCGAGGACAAAGCCGCCGCCGTCAAGGCCATCGCAGAGGGACAGATCAACAACGCCTGCCCTGCATCCTATCTCCAGAACCACGACGACTGCACATTCTTCGTCGACGAGACTGCCGGCAGCCTCCTCACCCGCGTCACCGCACCCTGGCTCGTGGGCCCTTGCGACTGGACTCCCAAATTTGTCCGCAAGGCTGTCGTATGGCTCTGCCAGACCGTAGGCAAACCTATTCTCAAACTCACCGAAAAAGACTACCTCGAAAACTCCCTCGGCGAGCTCATCGAGAAATTCGGACCTTTCGACAAGATCAATATCGACGTCTTCAACGACCTCCAGCATACCATCACCGGATGGCCCGGCGGCAAGCCCAATACCGACGACACATTCCGTCCCGTGGCTGCCAACCCTTATCCGAAGACCGTTCTCATCTTCTCACCCCACCCTGATGATGACGTCATCTCAATGGGCGGCACATTCATCCGCCTCGTTTCCCAGGGCCACAATGTACACGTAGCTTACGAGACTTCCGGCAACGTAGCCGTTCATGACGATGTCGTACTCCAGCACATGGATGCCATCTACCAGCTCGGCTACGGCGACGACTTCGCCAAGGTGAAAGCCCTTGTTGACAGCAAGCGTCCCGGTGAGCCCGAGCCCCGTGAGCTCCTCAATATCAAGGGCGCTATCCGTCGCAGCGAGGCCCGCGGCGCAGTCCGTTCATTCGGCCTCAACGACAATACGAACGCTCACTTCCTCAACCTGCCTTTCTATGAGTCCGGCGGCGTGAAGAAGAACCCCCGTACCCAGGCCGACCTCGATATCATCAAGGCCCTCATCAAGGATGTCAAGCCTGACATGATATTCATGGCCGGTGACCTTGCCGACCCTCATGGCACACACCGCGTCTGCACCGAGGCCGCTCTCGAGTCCATCGAACAGCTCAAGGCCGAGGGCGAGAAGTGGCTCGACAAGACCCATGTATGACTCTATCGCGGAGCATGGATGGAGTGGGAGCTCGGCCGAGTGGATATGGCCGTGCCTCTCAGCCCGGACGAGGTGGTGAAGAAACGTCACTCCATCTTCCGTCACCTTTCCCAGAAAGACATCGTGCCGTTCCCCGGCGACGATCCCCGCGAGTTCTGGCAGAGGGCAGAGGAACGCACCCAGAACACTGCACGCCTCTACGACGCCCTCGGTATGGCAGAATACCAGGCCATGGAAGTATTCCTCAAACTCTACTAATCCGACAAGACAATGAAAATCGTTATACGCAACAATTCGAGCGAAGGCTCCCTCTGGGCAGCCCACTATATCGCCCGCAAGATCAATGAGAAGGCAGCAAGGACAAGCGAGCCCTTCGTGCTCGGTCTCTGCACCGGTTCCACTCCGATCGAGACCTATGCCGAACTTATCCGTATGGTGAAGGCCGGTGAGGTGTCTTTCAAAAATGTCATCTCCTTCAATATGGATGAATACGTGGGTCTCCCCGAGAGCCACCCCGAGAGCTACCACTCATTCATGCACAAAAACCTCTTCGATCACATCGATGAGCCTGCCGAAAACATCCACATCCTCAACGGCAATGCCGCCGACCCTGTCGCCGAGTGCGCAGCCTACGAGAAAGCCATCGTGGATGCAGGCGGATTCGACCTCTTCCTCGGCGGAGTAGGTGAGGACGGACACATCGCTTTCAACGAGCCGTTCTCTTCGCTCAAGTCCCGCACCCGCGTAGTCACCCTGACCTACGATACGCGCGTTGTCAACGCCCGTTTCTTCGACGGCGACTACACCAAGGTTCCCGCCCAGGCCCTGACTGTCGGTGTCGCTACCGTGCTCAGCTCAAAGGAGGTGGTAATCCTGGCTTTCGGCCACAAGAAGGCACGTGCCCTTAAGGACGCCATCGAAGGCCCTATCAGCCACTACTGCACTCTCTCCGGACTTCAGGATCACCCTGCCGGAACGATTGTCTGCGACGAACTCTCAGTGAGCGAACTCAAGGTCAGCAGCTATCGCTATTTCAAAGCCGTAGAAGAAGCCGAAGGATGCTAATCCCTTAATCACACAAATAATATGACCCGTTTTTCAAGGATCATAGCCACGCTTTTCTGTGCCATTGTCCCGTCTGTGACCGGGATGATGGCACAGAATGCTTATGACGAGGATCCCGTCGCGGCCCCGGAGGCCGTCGTGGCAGCAGGCAACGCACGTTTCACCGTGCTGACATCCCGCCTTGTCCGTATGGAATGGGCGGAAGACGGACGCTTCGAAGACCGCGCGTCCTTCGCGATTGTCAACAGACGCCTTCCGGTGCCGCGTTTCTCTGTGAAGAGGAACGGCCAGAAGGTGACTATACGCACGGATTCACTCACCATTGTCTATAATGGAAAGGGCCGTTTCGATGAGTCCAATCTCTCGGCGACCTTCGTTATGGGCGGGAAGAAGCGCACCTGGAGGCCGGGCATGGATGATAGCGCCAATCTGCTTGGCACTACGCGCACCCTCGATATGTGCGACGGCGAGAGGACCGTTGAACCGATGGAGAACGGCGTAGTTTCACGTGACGGCTGGGCTGTTGTCGATGAGAGCACAAGGCCGTTGTTTGAAAAAGTGGATGCGGATTGGAAGCATTGGGTGGCGGAGCGTGACGGGACAGACCGGCTGGACTGGTATTTGTTTGCCTATGGCCATGATTATATGGCTGCTGTGAAGGATTATACCAAGGTAGCCGGGCGCATTCCTCTGCCGCCGAAGTACTCGCTTGGATATTGGTGGTGCAGGTACTGGCTTTATTCTGATTTTGAGTTTGTGGATTTGGGCAGGCAGATGCGTTCAAGGGATATTCCTGTGGATGTGATGGTGCTGGATATGGACTGGCATGAGACGTGGGACAGGAGTGACGGTGTGGTCGAGGTTGATGATTTCGGGCAGGGGAAGGGATGGACCGGTTATACCTGGAGAAAGGATTTGTTCCCCAATCCGGCCAATCATTTGAAAGATCTGCATAATCTTGGGCTCAGGACTACGCTGAACCTGCATCCTGCATCCGGTATCAGGCCTTTTGAGGACCCGTATGACGCTTTTGTCGAGGATTACCTTTCGAGGACGGATGATTATGACGGGCCGAAGGACTTCATCAAGGAGGATGGATCCAAGGCTTCGGTGCCGTTCCGTATTGACCAGATGGCATGGGCTGAGAGCTATACCCGCAAAGTGCTCAGGCCCTTCGAAGAGATCGGCGTGGATTTCTGGTGGCTTGACTGGCAGCAATGGAGACAGTCGCGTTATATGCCTTCCGTGAGCAATACGTTCTGGCTTAATTATGTGTTTTTCACTGATATGCAGAGGTAGGGCGTGTCTGAGGGCAGGTATGCGCGTCGTCCGATGATTTACCATCGTTGGGGCGGGCTTGGCAGTCACAGGTACCAGATTGGGTTTTCGGGTGATACCTTTGCTACCTGGAAGGTGCTCGGGTATCTGCCCTGGTTCACGGCGACTGCTTCCAATGTGGGTTATGGTTACTGGGGGCATGATATTGGCGGCCACCAGCAGCCTTCCGGCGTGCATGAGACCGACCCGGAGCTTTATACGAGGTGGCTTCAGGGTGGTGTGTTCACTCCGATTTACAAGACCCATTCGACCAAGGATCTGACGATGGAGAAGCGGTTCTGGGTGTTCCCTGATTATTTTGATGCCATGAGGGATGCCATCAGGCTGCGTTATTCGTTGTCTCCGTATATTTATGGAGCGGCGCGTCAGGCCTATGATACCGGCATTTCGATGTGCCGGCCGTTGTATTATTATTATCCCGAGAATGATGAGGCGTATGAGTACAAGGAGGAATTCATGTTTGGGGATGACATTCTGGCTACGGTGGTTTGCAGCCCTGTTGACAAGGAGACAGGACTCGCTCCGCGCAAGATGTGGTTCCCGGAGGGTAATGATTGGTATGATGCCGCAACGGGGGCATTGTATCGCGGCGGTACTGTGGCTGAGCTGTTGTACCGGGTGGAGGAGAATCCTTGGTTTGTGCGTGCCGGGGCTGTTATACCGATGGCTTCGGAGAAGATTAAGTCGTTGCAGGAGAAGTCTGATGTGCTTAATTTGTTCGTTGCTCCGGGTGAGGGAGTGGCCGAGGTGCGCGTGTATGAGGATGACGGTGAGACGCAGGCGTATGCTGACGAGTTTGCGACGACATTGGTCAGGAAGGAGGCTTTCGGCAGCAGTGTTAAGCTGACTGTTGCGCCTCGTGAGGGTAGTTATAGGGGCATTTCTTCTGTCAGGGCGCTGCGTGTTACGCTGGATGGGGTGTTTGCGCCTGTTTCTGTGAGGGTTAATGGCGTTGAAGTGCCTTATTCCCGAACTGCTGAGCATGATTGCGGTGAGGATGTGTCTCTGACGGCCTGGACTTATAAGGGCGCTGATGTGGCGGCTGTGGTGTACCTCGCGGAGCGTGACGCTTCGGAGGAGGTCGTGATGGAGGTTGAGCTTCCGGAGGGCGACAGGTCGCTGCTTGATGGTGCTAAGGGGCTTATTCGCAGGTGCATGACTCTGACGCCTGATGTGAAGTATCATTATGCACGTTATGTCGGCGGCAATGTGCCGCTTCCGCCTGATTTCGTGGCTGTGGCCCAGTCTTGCAGCTATCTGACTGAGGATCCGGTTCATGCTGCGGAGTATATTTCGCGCTGGAATCCTTCCGGGCTTGAGAATGAGCTTCGCTCACGCGGGTCGCTCCCTGAAGATTTTGTCGTGAGGACGCTGTCAGCGTTGAAATTGCAGAATTAGGTTTTGGAAATCGGAGAATTTGCAATAACTTTGCATTCTCCGATTTCAACATTGCCCTGATGGCGGAATTGGTAGACGCGCTGGACTCAAAATCCAGTGGCCTTTAAAGCCGTGCGGGTTCGATTCCCGCTTGGGGCACGAAAGAAAGCATCAAGATACTGATGCTTTCTTCTTTTTTCTTATATTTGGGCATATAAAACATAGGGTATGTCGTTTCGTTATCTGAAAGCATTTCTTGCGTCGGTGATTCTTCTCCTGCCGTCGGCCTTGTCGGTTACGGCTTCCGGACAGACACGCGTAAAAGCCGTTACACTCAAAGTTAAAATCATTTCCGCTACGGACGGACAGCCTGTTACCGGAGCTTCGTGCCTCGTCACCGATTACGGTATCTTCGACATCGCCGACCAGAACGGCAATATCCGTCTGGAAAAAGTCCCGGCAGGCAAGGCCGAGATCAGCATCCAGATGCTCGGCTTCGAGGACTACAAAGAGACCCTGAATATCCAAAGGGACAGCTCCCTCACCATCCGCATCCTGGAGTCCTCGCTGACCTTGGAACAGGTCGTCGTCACGGCTAAATCCAGTGCGGCCGGCTCCTCGACGAGCTCCAGCATTGGCCGCATGGCTATAGACCATCTTCAGGCCACCAGCCTCAAAGACATTATGCAGCTACTTCCCGGCCAGCTCATGGCATCATCCGACATGACCTCGGAAGAAAAACTGACCATCCGTACCCTCAACGCTTCCACTGCCAACAACGCTTTCGGCACCTCCATCATGATAGACGGCGTACCCATGTCGGACAATACCTCCATCTCCGACAAAGTCAGTGGCTCCACCGGCGGCTCCGGCGTGGACCTCCGCCAGATCAGTGCCGACAATATCGAATCAGTCGAAGTCATCCGCGGCATCCCCTCGGCGGAATACGGTGACCTGACTTCCGGAGCCGTCGTCGTCAATACCAAAGCCGGCTACACCCCCTTCGAGATCCGCACCAAGGTCAATCCTACCACCCTCAACACCTCCTTCGGCAAGGGCTGGAAATTCTCCAAAGACGCCGGCAGCCTCAACATCAACGCCGACTACGCCCGCGCATCAGGCGACCCCCGCAACAAAAACCGCTCCTTCGACCGCGTGAGCGGCGGCATCACCTACTCCAACACCTTCAGCCGCATCTGGTCTACCACTACCAAAGTCAACTTCAGCAGCATCGTGGATCTCCGCACCGTCGACCCCGACCTCCTCGTTGAAGGCACCGAGACCACGCAGAAACAATACTCCATCCGTCTGACTCATAACGGACGCCTCTCCCTCAACAAAATATTCTCACGCTCCCTCACGTACGCGCTGGGCCTCACAATGTCCGACAACGAATCCCGCACCTCCAGCATCGTCTCCGCGGACGGCGGCCTGCCCGTAATCACCTCCCTCACCGCCGGCTATTACCAGGTCCCCTACATCACAGAATCCTATCGCGCCGGCGGCGGCAACGTCTCCACCCCTGTAAACTTCTACGCCAAAGTGGGCAACGTCTTCACCGCCAACACGTCCAAAGTCAAACAGCGCTTCAACATGGGCGCCGAATACCGCCTCGAATCCAACAAGGCCCGCGGCTTCTACAACGACGATGACTTCATGCCCCTCCGTCCCACCAGCAACGGCCGCCCCAGGCCCTATTACGACATTCCCTCCCTCAATCAGCTCTCCGGCTACTTTGAGGACAACCTCACATGGGACATCACCTCCCGGATGGTATTCAAACTTCAGGGCGGCCTCCGCTTCGATATGCTCCAGCCGGGCCTCCCCGAACAGGTTCACTCCATCTCGCCCCGGTTTAACGGCTCCCTCAAACTCACCGACTGGATTACCCTACGCGGTGGCTGGGGCCAGTCCAACAAGACCCCTGGCCTGGCTCACCTCTATCCCGAGCCTAAATACATGGACCGCGAAGCTGCCTCCTACCTCCCATCCGACGCTTCCAAGCGCATGGTGGTATACAACACCCGCGTCACCGAAGTCCAGCGCAACAATTCACTGCGCAACGCCACCAACACCAAGTCTGAAATAGGCTTTGACCTCAATTTCAAAAACGGCATGACCGCCTCCGTAGTGGCCTACCGCGACTATATGGCCAATGGCTTCGGCAACTTCACTGAATACGACGTCTACTACGCCAATTACTACACCGCCCGGCAAGGCATAGCCATTGACGCCAGCGGCAATCCTTACATTCAATGGCAAAACCCCGCCCGCGTAGACACCGTCTTCACCACCAGCGGCCGCATTGGCAATACCCAGGCCAGCCTCGACCGCGGAGTGGAATTTGATATCAACTTCGGACAAATCAAGCCAATCCGAACCACCGTCCTCCTCAGCGGCGCCTACATGGAGACCCAGACATGGACAACAGGGCCCAACTACTCCAGCCCCAGCGGCATCCCCGCCTCATCCGTCTATGCCCAGGGCGGAGCCAACACCCCTCCCTTCAAGCTGCTCTACCCCTCCGGCCTGTCAAAGGACATCAACCGCCGCTTCAGCGTCAATCTCCGCCTTGTCTGCAACATCCCCCGTATGAAAATGGTCTTCTCCGCCTCCAACCAGGTCATTTTCTACCAATACCGCCACACCACCAACCAGAAGAGCGACCCCATCGGCTGGGTGGACACCGACCTGTCATATCATGAAATTACCGAGGCAATGCTGAATGACCCCTCATACACCATCAAAGGCGTCCTCCTGAGCGCCCAACGTAAAAACCCTGCCGACAGCAATCCCGTCACCCAGCCACCCATATGGCTGATGAACATGCGCCTGACCAAGGACGTGTCCAGGAACTTCGGTTTCTCGTTCTTCGTCAACAACGCTTTCTTCTACATGCCTTACCAGTCAAGCTCTTATTCGGGCACGAAGACAGAGCGCAATACCGGTACATTCTCCTTCGGAGTGGAAATGTTTGTAAAGATTTAAAGACATGAAGCGTATAATATATACAATATCAGCGGCCCTGCTCGCCATCTCCTGCACCCGTGAGGCACCACGCGGCACGGAACCGTTCCTGATGGAATTCCGGCTTCCCGAGGAATTAAGCGCCGGTGCATATTACTCCGGCCAGAAAGTATATCTTAACGGCGTGGCCAGCTATGAGTTTGAGACTGACATCCGTGGCATGGTGACCGTGGAATCCATCATCCCAGGTATCTACGATATCGTCACCGGCATGGAAATCACCGGAGCCCAGTACAAGGCCATGGCCGGCAACAGTGTCGCAGTAGAGGACAGGGCCCGCGTAAATATCGGCGTATCTCTCATGAACCAGCGGATATTCAGTGCGCAGGACCTTCAGATACAGCTCAAGACGGCCATCCTGCGCGACCTCATGATTTCCAAAATCTACTACTCCGGCACAAAGGACAACATGGACCGCAACTACACCACCGACTCCTACATTGAGATATTCAACAATTCGGATGAAGTGGCCTACATTGACGGGAAATACCTTGGTCTCGCCGAATCAGTCTCTCCGGCCGCATATCCCTCCTCCGAAAATCCCGACTCTATATTCCTCCGTCAGGTGTGCCGTTTCCCGGGCTCCGGACAGGATTATCCCGTGCGGCCTGGCGGAAGCGTAGTGGTCGCAGCCAGAAGTGCGCGTAACCACACAGAGAGCGCATCTACATCCATTGACCTTTCCGATGCCGACTTTGAAGTGAAGACTATGGAGGGCTCCGGCAATCCGGACATCCCCATGCTTCCCCTTGTCACCAACTCCACCAGCATCGCCACGCTCAACCTCCTGAGCGGCGGCCCCAATGCCGTGGTGCTTTTTGAGACCGACGAGGATATCCTCTCATGGCCGCAGGTCTACCAGCGGGGCAAGACATCCGGCGAATTGTTCCTCCGTATGCACCGCAAATGGGTGATGGACGGAGTGGAATGTCTCAAAAAGCCTGCGCAGACTGCGCCGGATGTGAGCAGCAAACGTCTTCAGGATGATATTGACGCAGGCTATGCGGTCATCACTTCCGTCAATGGTTATAACCATGAATCAGTAGAAAGGAAAGTCTCCCGTTATGAAGGAGGACGATACTATCTGACCGACACCAACAACAGTTCCGTGGATTTCGTGATTCTCACCGATCCGACACCACGTAAATATGACAAGGAGGGCTTGCAATGAAAAAGACAGTAGTCCTGACATTCGTTCTTTTCTCCCTGGCGCTTGCCGCGCGGGAGAACCGCCCTTCCGACTTCCGCCAGCAAGAGCTGGAAATCCTCGCCCAGCCATTCTCGCTGACCAACAACACCGCCGGCATGGGGCTTTCGCAGCCATCATCCGGCAGCAAATCCCAGATCAGGCTTTTCAATGAGAGCGGCGACTTCCATCTCGCCCAGCAGGGAGAGTCAGACAAGGGATTCAGCTTCTCTACGCTGCGTTATGACACCTTCAGCGACAAACTTTTCATGCGCGGAGCGTTCTGCTACTCGCTTGACCGCGAGAGCGACCGCAAGTGGTCCGACGTCATAGACCCATGGTTCTCCATACCGTATATATATGGGAGCGCCATTGCCAAAGACTACGACCGTCATGACTGCGCCCTGGTTTTTGACTTGTACACGGCACCTCTCTCCGACTGGATATCTGTAGGCATCAAGACGGATTACAGGGTGTCTGACATATCCGGCATGAGGGATCCACGTCCCCGCACGGGTTATCTCAATTATCAGCTGATTCCTTCCGTGTTGGCGACACTTGGCAGCCATCATCTGGGGCTGGATCTCGGATACGGTTATTCCAAAGAGAAACTGTCAAATCTGACCACCATACAGTCCTATCCGAACCTATATTATTACAAGATGTCCGGTCTGGAGCATGTTGACGGAGCGATTGCCGGCTACAGCGGCTTCAAGCGTCAGTTTGTTGGCAATCGTTTTATAGGGGATATCTCCTACGGCTATGAAAACGGTCCTCTGAACGTGCTTGTATCCGGCGGTCTGGAATACGAGATGATGAATGCTTATGGAGACAAACTCCAGCAGCCGGGTTCATTCAACAGGCTGGAATACAATGGGCTGGTCGATGCTACGCTTGACCGCGGTCCATTCATCCAAAACCTTCGCATTGAGGGTCGCTACAAAGACGGCGGAGCCGATGAATACCTTCAGGAACTCGTCAGCGTCAAAGACCCGGAAACGGGAGCGACTACCGAGACCTGGGAGACAATCTACACCTATAAGAACCGTTATATGCTTGGAAAATACGGCATTGAAGCGAAGTATAGGGTATATGGCGGATGCTCCGGCAAAGACTATCTGTGGCATGCCGGTGTCGCCGTCGGCATGGATGGTTTCTGCAAGGAGTTTAATTTGCCTTATTCGCGTTTTGCCGCATCGGCGTTGTCATTTTCATTGGAAGGAAGTCTGAGGGTATTCGAGAGAAAGGGACATAAGCTGGATCTTGCCGTTGCTGTGAAGGGTTCCAAAGCTCAGGATGTCGTGTTGTCCGTGCAGGAGCAGAACCTGTATGCAGAGGAAGTATTGATGCCTGACCGTGAGTATTATGCAAAGGATTGGTATTCCGCATCCGGCAGTATTGTGTGGCAGTTCCCTGTTAATCTTGGCAAGGCCGGGGCTGCCAACGGCTATGTGCGTCTTGACAGCGGACTGTGCAAGGCTTCGCCTGAGGGACATCTTGGTCGCATCGGGATTACCGTTGGATTGTTTACATTCTAAGAGTCATGAAAAAGTATTTGTTAATAATAATGGGCAT
This sequence comes from Bacteroidales bacterium, assembly GCA_017552475.1. GTDB lineage: Bacteria > Bacteroidota > Bacteroidia > Bacteroidales > UBA932 > Cryptobacteroides. Next base: position 18,673 of record JAFZPY010000139.1, read on the forward strand.
TGCGCTTCTAGCCGCCTCTTGCCGGAAGGGAGAGGATATGCGGTTCTTCGCTCCGGAGGCGGAGTTCAGCGCTGAATCATACAGCGTGGCTTCGGATGGGGCGGGCGTTGATGTCGTGGTGGTGTTTTCGCGGCCGGCACCGATGGCGTTTACGTTGTCGGTGAATGTAGGAGGCCCGCTTGTGGAGGGCGTGCAGTACAGCGTCGCTTCCAGGCAGGTCGCCGTGGCTGAGGGAGACAGGCAGGCGGTCTTTCATCTGGATTTTGTCGATGACGAGATTTGGGATGAAAGCAGCTGGGTGGATGTCACGATTGCGCCGGGGACCCGATATACCGTCAACCCGGCCGGCTGCAGCATGACCCGCGTCAACGTTACCAAGACCCTCGTGCTTCCGGTGTTAAATTTGGAAGTCGTCGATGGGGATTTGGAGATGAATCCTTATTGCCCGGAGACGCTGAGGCTCAGGGTGGTGTCAACGATTGCGCCGAAGGCGGACTTGACGGTGAAGCTGGATGCAGGGGAGTGGGTTGCCGGTCAGGATTTCCTTGTGAATGACGGCTCCGCGATGACGCTGACTTTGCCGGAGGGGAAGACCTCGGCCGAGTTGACGCTGGATGTCGTGAAAAAGGATGTGTCGGGCTATGATAAGCAGGTGACGCTGGCCATTGAACCCGAGAAGGGCGTATATGGTGCTGCTCCGACCCCTTTGACGTTGCACTTGTCCGACCCTGTGGTGGATTTTTCTCCTTTGTGGAAAACCAAAGCGGCCAACAATGGCACCGGGTATCAGATAAGGCAGGCTATCAAGAAGACTGACGGCAGCTGGGACGGCAATACCACTGTGGACCTCGGAGTATCTTCGGACGGGTCCAATTACCTCCGTAACTTCCGCAACATGTATTCCCATCCCTCATTCAGCTGTATGGCAAATGCATCCGTGTCCCAGTTGTTCCGTATGAATGAGTTCTTCCCCCTGTACCTATACCCCAATGAGACCGCCATTCTTGATTATGGCAACGACCAGAATCACCGTGAGTTCTCTCCGGCTGATTCCCTGATGCGTTTCGTCCTTGACAAGGGAGAGACCGGCAAAGGCCGTATATACCTGAATGCCGCACGTACCTTCAAGGCATATATAGGAAGCTATTCCGCATGGCAGGACAAGAGCACTGGCGAACTGGCATGGGTCGTCGACTCCCGCGCTGTGAATGGAAATATCGACGCTTCGCAGCATGCCGCCCTCACCGGCAGCATAAGCGTGACTCTTGTCAAGCTGGAGGGCCGTTTCGATTTTACCAATACTACCGAGCCTGTGCTTGTGACGGCATGGTTCAGAAGCGATTCCGATAAGTTCATGGCTGCTGATGCGGAACATCAGAAAGATCCGGCCGGCACTCTTGGCCTCGTTCAGGAGGATGGATTGTGGAAAGTAGATTATAAACTCTGGCCCAGATAAATGTTGAAAAAAACAGTTTTCATTATATTCCTGTCTTTCTTGTCGCTTGCCGCGACAGGAAGGACGGTGCTGCGCCTTCCGGCGGATAAAGTGGATGTTTCCGTGTTGTTCGGTTCCCGTGTCGTGGATGTCAACCGTCCTTGGGGGAAAGTGTTTGCTCCCGGGCAGCGCAATCCCGACCCGGTCCTGATGCGTTTCCAGATTGACAAGTCCGGCAAGAAGATTATCATGACACCGGAAGAAAGCAGCCTGACGTGCTCCAGGGGACGCAGAAGGTTCATCAAACAGGTGCAGTTCCCGCTGGTCGGAAAAGCCTCCGACGGAGCATATCTTATAGACGTCACCCGTTATTTCCGTGAATATCCAGTCCAGGTGTCGGCCGTGCCGCCCAAGATGCTGGAGAGCGACCCTCTGGTAAGCGGTGAAATATTGTCCGCCGCCACGGCTGATGAGTATCTGCAAGTGAAAGGCCGCTACCGTTATTCCTCCGGCCTGGAGGTGACTGCGGCCTGTTACATCCTTTTCCTTCCGGAGAAGCCGATGTTGACCAGAAGGGTTGAGGGCTACAACGGTGTAAACGGGCACTCGCAACGCTGGGACCTTTCCCGCAGGCCTCACATTGATTTTTACGTAGACCGTTCGTTCCCGGAAGGATGGTACCCCTACATCAAGGAAGGCCTTGAAGACTGGAACCAGGCCTTTGAGAAAATAGGCCTCGGCAAAGTCATCACAGTCCATCCTGAACCATCCGACGGTTCGCTGGACCGCACGTCCCCTCTAGTCAACATGGTCCGCTACATGGATGTGGACGAGGCCAATGCCAAGGGAGACGTCCTGACCGACCCCCGCAGCGGAGAAATCCTTCAGGGCGACATCCTCTGGTGGAAGGATGTCCTGAAGCTTATCACCGGCTGGCGTTACGTCCAGACCGGCGCCGCCGACCCCGCAGCCCGTCTCAAGGATTATCCGATGGAGATTCTCGGGCCCATGATACGTCACTCCATGTGTCATGAGATGGGGCATGTGCTTGGCCTGAACCACAATATGGGAGCATCCTGGTCCTATCCCACTGAATCTTTGCGCAGCCCCTCCTTCACGCAGAAGTACGGTACTGCGGCATCCGTGATGGACTACGCCCGCTACAACCATATCGCCACAGCCGAGGATGTTAAAAAGGGTGTATCTCTCCTGCCCCCCAGGCTCGGCCCTTATGACTACTACGCCATTGCCCTGGGCTACTCTGACAAAAAGCCGGTCAAAGGCGAATACTGCTACTACGCCCCATTCTATTCCGCGGCGATATCTCCAGACCCTTCAGCCCAGGCGGAGAGCCTTGGCGATGACCTTCTTGCCTCATCTGCCGCTGGGCTTCGCAATTGCCGTGCTCTCCTGAAGCTGGACGGCCTCGACGACGAGCGGCTCGACCTTCTCCGCAAGCAATACTACCGCTATATCTGGCTCGCCCTTTCTAATATAGGCGGTGTGACCGGCGGTGCTCCGGTCCCCTGGAAGGAGCAGAGGAAGACTCTCTCCTTTGTAATGGAAAGCCTTGCCGCGGTTCCGCCGGAGCTGGTAGATACTGCTCAGGAAAAATGCGTCCTTAGTGAGCTGGAAGGCAATTTCCTCCCCAAGCGGATAAGTGACAGCCTGGGCCCTAAGACCCTTGAAAAATACCATGCCCGGGTCGCGGCGCTTAAAAAGAAATACAATTTGAATAACCAATAATCCAACCATAGTTATGAACAGAATGAACACACTCTTCAAGGCTGCCGCAGCGCTTTCCGCCTGCCTGGTCATCTTCTCCTGCAACAAGGACAAGGTGACAGAACTCATCGTGTCACCACTTCAGGTGAATGTCGAAGCCGCAGGTGCTACAGACAAGACCGTCTCAGTGACCTGCAATGATGCCTGGACTGCCACATCCGGCGCAGACTGGCTGACCGTTTCTCCCGCAAGCGGCAACGGCAACGCCACCCTCACCCTGAGCATCTCCGCCAACACCTCCATTGAAGCCCGCGAGACCGAAATCACTCTCAAGGCCGCAGACCTCACCCGTACCGTCAAAGTCGGACAGCTCGGCCAGGCTCCTGCTCTCACGCTTGATAAAACTGCAATCAACTTCATAGCTCTCGGCTCCACCCCTGTTGAGGTTGCCATCACCTCCAACACCGCGTGGTCCGTAGTCATCCCCGCCAACACTACCTGGCTATCTGCCAATCCAACCAGCGGCACGGGCAGCGGCACGGTGACCTTCACCGCCACCGACAACATCTATCGCAAGACCAACGACGTTACCGTCACCATCACCGGCGTGTCTCAGCTCTCCTCCAGCCTCGAAGTGAACCTCTCTGCCACCCAGGAAATGGCGCCTCTTTCCCGCCAGACAGACTCCCTCGCCCTTGTCGCTATCTACAACGCGTCTACCGGTGCCAACTGGAAATCTGACCGCGTATGGGATCTCACTAAAGCAATGGACGATGCCAACAACAAGTGGTATGGTGTTACCCTCAACAGCGAAGGTCGAGTCACTATACTGAAACTTTTGGGCAATACAATTACTGCCGAATGGGAACTTCCCACCGATATCGCCGACCTCACTGAGCTCACCGAACTCCGCATCAATTCCTGCTCGCTCAAAGGCACCATCCCCGAAGGCGTCTACGGCCTCACCAAACTCCAAAAACTATATTTCCAGACAAACAACCTCTCCGGCAGCATATCTTCCAAAATCAGTCAGCTGACCGAACTCTCCGAATTATATGTCAATGGCAACACCTCTCTCGGTGGTAGCATCCCCGCTTCCATCGGCAGCCTCACCAAGTTCGCCAAACTGAATATATCCAATACGGCCGTCTCCGGTTCAATCCCCTCTGAACTTGGCAATTGCTCTGCCCTGACTGACATCAACATCACTGACAACGCAGGTATCACCGGAGAAATCCCCTCATCTCTTGGCTATCTCCCTGCCGTCAAGAACATCTACCTCCAGAACTGCAACCTGACCGGCAACATCCCCGCCTCTTTCGGTAACCTTCCCTCCACCTGCACGACTCTTATGCTCAAGGGTAACAAGCTCTCCGGTGTTGTCCCCGCTGTTGTTCAGGCCCACGCTAAATGGCAGGCCACCACGGCATGGAAATACAATACCAACATCTTGCCCCAGCAGTCCGGCTATGAGCTGACGCTCTAACGTCATCCCCGACGGGCCGAAGGCGTGTCGGGGAGCTCCTTATAATTTTGCGATGCGTCGCGCTGTACCAATAGCGCCTGTCGGGCAGACAAGGCGGCATAGGTGGCAGCCGACGCATTTTTTACCGATAATCCTGGGCGTGCGTCCTTCGTCGAACGAAATAGCCTGATGCCCTCCGTCCATGCAGGATGTGTAGCAGCGGCCGCAGCCGACGCAGCGCTCCCTGTCGATGGTCGGGAAGACCATCGTGTCTCGGTCCAGGTCGGCGGGCCGCACGAAATCCTTCAGGCATTCTCCCACGAGCTCCTGGAGGCTGGAAATACCTCGCTCTGCCATGTATGCCTGCATGCCGGCGACGAAGTCTTCTATAATCCTGTAGCCGTACTCCATCACGGCCGTGCATACCTGCACGTTGCGGCATCCGAGCTGCATGAAATGCAGCGCGTCCTGCCAGGACTCGATGCCACCGATGCCGCTTAGCTGCACGTCCTTCATCACCTGGTTCCTTGCTATCTCCTGAATGAAACGCAGTGCAATAGGCTTTACAGCCTTGCCAGAATAGCCGGAAACCGTCATTTTGCCTGATACCTCTCCGCCCATGGTTATGGATTTGATGGTGTTGATGGCTGAAATGCCGTCGGCACCTGCGAAATATGCGGCCATGGCGACCTGGGTCATTGACGCTACATTAGGCGTCATCTTAGGAATTACCGGAATCTTCACGGCGCGTTTCACAAAGAGCGTGTGGAAGGATACCAGTTCCGGGTTCTTTCCCACGTCGCTGCCCATTCCGGCCATTCGCATCTGTGGGCAGGAAAAATTCAGCTCAATGGCATCCACTCCTGCGGTCTCCGCCTTTTTTGCCAGTTCAACCCATTGCTCGTCAGTCTGACCCATTATGGACGCAATCACAACCTTGCCCGGGTAGTTCTGCTTAAGCCTATGCAGGATGTCGAAGTCCATCTCTACGGGGTTCTCGGAGAGTTGCTCCATATTGCGGAAACCGGCGAAGCCGCCACCAGGCTGTTTAATGGCATCGAAGCGAGGGGAAACCTCGTTGATGTCCTGCATACAGATAGTTTTATAGAATACACCGGCCCATCCGGCCTCGAAGGCCCTGGCGACCATGTCGTAATTGGTACATATGGCGGAGGACGCCAGAAAGAATGGACTTTCGCAGTGGATACCGCAGAAGTCTATTTCGAGGCTTGGCGCCTTTCCAGCCGCTTTACATTCGGGCAGGGCGCCGGCGATTTCCCTAATGCGTATAGGTCTGTCGTAGTGGATGCAGGCCTTCTCCGCTGCATCTAAATCATCTGCAGAGCATTTATTGAGCCACTGTCCGGCGATTTTCGCATTGCCGAAACGTATAGCCCGTATGGCCCGCGCCGGGTCGCCGTGCTTGCACGCAGTGGTACAGGGGGCATCAATGCACATCAGACATCGAGATGATTCTTCGGAGAGGTGTATTAGTCTTTTCATGGCGATGTGGTGGTTAGTGGTTGAGAAATGTAGGCAGGGCTGCTATCCTATAATATATTTTCCGATGACGGGTATGCGCCGGACAAGGACGGCTACCACAGCGACGGTGATAAATGAGCATACGGCCGTGGCGATTATTTCCACCGGAGTGGTCCATATGCCGAGTATGCCGTCGGTACCCAGGCCGAGAGTATTGCGGAAAAAGCCGGAGTATGCTGCCAGGAAAGCCATATGCATGAGGTACATGCCGTAGCTGGCGTATGACACCGGCAAGAGGACTTTGCGGTAGAAAGAGCCTTCTGCCTTGATTGCCCTGAACAAGATTATCAGGCCGATCGTCATGATGGCAACACCGAATGTATCAAAACACCAGGTGGTTTCCCAACCTACGGCGACGGTAAGGTCGCCGGCGGCAGGGAATGTCCCCATGGCGAATACACGGCGAAGGAAGCCGCCGAAGCAGATACCGAAGCCGGCGAGTGTGAGAGGAACTCCGTATCTGATCGCCTTTTTTATGGAGAACTCATCGGCGAAACGCCGGAAATATAAGCCAATGAGCAGGTATCCGATCATCCCGCTGATGTAGTAGAATGTGCCGTTGTTGTTCCAGCTGGCCTCGCCCCAGAGAGGATAGAGAGCTTGCCTGGGAATGCCGGTAGGGCCATAAGTCAGGACCAGAGAACCGCCTGAAAGCCAGTCGCGCAATATAGGGATGATTGTTGTGAACAGCCATATGCCAAGATATACTTTAAGCTCTTTCTTACTGACCTTTTCGGCCCAGGGGGAAAGAAGCGGCATGATGACGTACAGTCCGATGAGCATGTACACGAACCAGAGATGTCCTGCGGCATAGTTGAAGTTAAATATAAGGTCTCTGAGGTTGCTGACGGGCTCGCCCCACCAGAATGCATAGAAGACAGACCAGATGATGAAGGGCACCAGCACGCGCAGAGCCCGTTTCTTGAAGAATGTCTTCGCGTCGTAATGCAACGGGAATTGCAGATAGCTGGATGCGACCACGAATAACGGCACGCAGCATCTCACTATACAGTCAAATAACGCCGCCCAGAAAGCATCCGCTTTGGTCAATATCAGTGCTCCGTCGCCGCCGAGATAGAACGGCTCGGTGCTGTGCACCACCATGACCATGAAGCAGGCGGATACCCGCAGCCAGTCAATCCAAATCTCTCGTTTCTGTCCTAAAGTGTTCATAAAACCAAAGATAGACAATTTCCCGGGAAAATTAGTACCTTTGCGGCCTAAAAACAGTCAGGAAAAAACTATGTGGCTTGGATTATCATTTATGGCAGCCGTGCTGTACGGATTCTACGACAGTTTCAAAAAGATGTCCCTCCGGGACAATTCCGTACTGCCGGTGCTGTTCCTCAATACGTTTTTGTGCTCATTAATGCTTGCCCCTTGTCTAATATTGTTTGGACTGGGCCGGCTTGACGGTTCTTTGTTCCATGCCGCCTCAGGCGGATGGGAGGTGCATAGGCTCATTATCCTTAAAAGCCTTTTGGTGTTGTCGTCATGGGCCTCGGGTTATTATGCGATCAGGAACCTTCCGCTTTCCATTGTCGGGCCGGTCAATGCGACTAGGCCGGTGATGGTGCTTCTCGGGGCGATGTTGATATTCGGCGAGAGATTGAACCTGTACCAGTGGACGGGCGTCATGTTTGCCGTGTTGTCATTTTATCTGCTGGGCAGAAGCGGTAAGAAAGAGGGGATTGATTTCAAGCATAACAGATGGATTTTCCTTCTGGTGCTGTCTGCGGTGCTGGGGGCGTTGTCCGGACTGTATGACCGTTATCTCATGGCACCCGTTGAAAGTGGCGGCGCCGGACTGGACAGGATGATGGTGCTATGCTGGTTCAATATTTATCAGTGCGTCATCATGCTGGCTGTCCTGTTGCTGGTGTGGTTGCCGCGAAGGGAAAAGGAAACCGTGTTCGAGTGGCGATGGTCGATACCGATGATAAGCGTGTTCCTGATTGTGGCGGACTTCCTGTATATGTATGCTCTGACGATTCCTGAGAGTATGATTGGCATCATGTCGATGATTAAAAGGTCCAGTGTGGTGGTCAGCTTCGTCTTCGCCGCCATTGTATTTCGCGAAAAGAATATTCGTTCCAAGGCTTTTGACCTGGTCATGGTGTTTATCGGTATGATTTTCCTCTATCTTGGCTCCCGATAAGTTATAAAACAATCATGTTATAAAGAAAACCCTCCGATATCTTTTGTGTAACACTAAAGTTATCAGAGGGCGAAGTTGTTGTGTTATAGGGATTTATTAGAATACCCATTTAGCACCGAGGCAAGGACGGCACCAGAAGCCTTTGCCTGTCCCGAAGTTGTAGCTGAGCTCGATCTCGGTGCCGACATGGAGGTTGTCGCAGCCGAAGTGCTGGCCCACGTTGTACCAGAGCTGAGGCTCGGAGATGAATACGGTCTTGGCAACGTCGATATTGTCTTCGTCCATGACTACGTGGTCCTCCCACCAGAAGTCAGCGAAGCCGCTGAAGCGGAGGCCCTTGACGCCGCAGAGGTCCTGAATGCCCCATACTGCGGTGAGCTGGAGGGGAAGTTTCTGCTGGCTGCCGGTTATCATCTTGTGGAGAACCTTGAGGTTGAGGGTCTTGCTGAAGTCGGATGAGTGCATGAAGTAGTCAACACCGAAGAGGTAGGCGTTGTTGACTGTGAAGCCCTGGTATACACCACCGTTGTACTCGGCCTGGAAGCTGAATGCTGCAAGCGGAGTGTCCTGCCAGAAGTTGAAGCAACGTGCGATTTCAGCGTAGGTGCCGCTGGGAGCGACTACTTTGTCATTGACATTCTTGGCGTTGAAGTCATGGTCAACGAAGAAGAATGTGTTGCCCCACTTGTCGTTGTAGAAACCTTCGACGGTGGTGGTGAGGTGTTTGCGGTCCTTGCCGAAGTCGTAGAAGAACTGGATGTTGGTCTGTGCCATTGCCATCTGGGCAAGGCCGAGTGTTGCTACAGCAACTGTCAGAATTGATTTGTTGTTCATAAAGCGTCGTTTATGGTTGATTTATTTTTGTTCTTTGACGCGGTTGACCTCGAAGTTGACTGAGGTGTCGCCTTGTTCGTTTTTGCCGAATTCGTAGTCCATGCCTGGAAGGATGGCATTGAGGGCTATGCCCACGAGGGCTGCGATGGCGAGGCCGGAGAGTGATGTGAATCCGATGGATACCGAGTCGCCGGCTCCGTATTTGATGCCGATTGCGAGCACCAGGATGAGGGCTGCGATGATGACGTTGCGGGATGCGGTGAAGTCGACTTTGTTTTCAACTATGTTGCGCACGCCGACGGCGGAGATCATACCGTAGAGGACGAGTGATACGCCTCCGATAGTCGCTGCGGGCATTGCTCCGATGAGGGCGGAGAATTTGGGGCAGAACGACAGGATGATGGCGATGCAGGCCGCGATGCGGATGACCTTGGGGTCGAAGACTTTGGTGATGTTGAGCACGCCGGTGTTCTCACCGTAGGTGGTATTGGCGGGAGCTCCGAAAAGGGAGGCAAGCGCTGTGGCGAGACCGTCGCCCATGAGGGTGCGGTGCAGTCCGGGATTTTCAAGGAAGTTCTCGCCGACGGTGGAGGATATTGCGCACATGTCGCCGATGTGCTCCATCATTGTGGCGATGGAGATGGGAAGGATGGCGATGATGGCGGCGACGATGAGACCCCAGTTGGGGTTGGAGAATACGGAGAAGGCTGTGTTTTCCATCTTGAAAGGAAGACCGAACCAGGCGGCTTCCTTCACTGCGGAGAAGTCACAGAGTCCGAAGCAGGCTGCCACGAGGTATGAGCCGAGCACACCGAGAAGAATCGGAACGATCTTGATCATGCCGCGTCCGAAGATATTGCAGACAATGATGATGGCGATTGCCAGAAGTGCTATCCACCAGTTGGATGTGCAGTTGGTGATGGCTGATCCGGAGAGCGTGAGACCGATGGCGATGATGATCGGGCCGGTCACGACGGGAGGGAAGAACCGCATTACTCTTTTCGCGCCGTAGACCGCGAAGAGCGATGCCAGCACGAAATAGAAAACGCCTGCACAGAAAACTCCGATGCAGGCGTAGGGAAGAGACTCCGCGGCTGAGAGTCCTTGTTCGGTTCCCATTGAGACAACGGCAGCGTAGCCGCCAAGGAACGCGAACGAGGAACCGAGGAATGCCGGAACCCGCATCTTTGTACACAGATGGAAAACGAGAGTGCCGAGGCCTGCGAAGAGCAGGGTGGCTGACATGGAGAGTCCGGTGATGACCGGAACGAGCACAGTCGCGCCGAACATGGCGAACATGTGCTGGAGGCCGAGGGTAAGCATCTTGCCGCGTCCGAGGGAACGGGCATCATAGATTGCCTGCTGTTTTTTTGTCATATAATTTTAGGTATTGGGAATATCCTGGTAACCTGTGGCCTTCAAGCCACGCAAAGATAGCAATTTATTTTATCTTTGCGAAGCAATAAGAACGCAATTTTATGAAACGGATACTTTACATCGTCACTCTCGCGGCTATCACGGCCTGTAGCCAGCCTCCAGTTTTCGATATCAATGATTTCGGTGCCATCCCTGACGGCGTTACTGATTGTACCGCCGCAATCAACGCTGCCATTGAGAGTTGCCATGGCTCCGGCGGCGGCCGGGTCCTCATTCCTTCGGGAGAATATCTTACGTCCACGATCCGGCTCCTGCCCGGTGTGGACCTTCATCTGGACGAAGGAGCCGTCATTCTGGGCAGCGCAGACCCTGAAACATATTCTTCCTACATCCCCGACCACGATATGACCCGCTATGACAGCGGCGGCAACAGCGCCAATGCCAACAATACCACCGACAAGCGGTGGCAACGCGCCCTCATTCTGGCGGTAAAGGCTGATGGCGCATCTATCAGCGGCAGCGGCGTCATCGACGGCCGTCATGTCGTGGACACTCTGGGCGAAGAAGGCATGCGCGGCCCTCATACGGTCACAATTGCAGAGACGTCCGGTTTTACGATGAGCGGTATCACGATAAAGCGCGCTGCCAACTATGCAGTCCTCGGCTATGCCCTTGAGGATTCGCACTTTACTGGTCTTCATATCATGGAGGGCTGGGACGGTATCCATATTCGCGGTGCCAGACGGGTCTCTGTTGAGAGCTGCCGTTTTGAGACCGGCGACGACAGTATTGCCGGAGGCTATTGGGAAGACATGTCTATACGTGATTGTGATATTAATTCGTCCTGCAACGGGTTGCGTCTTATCATGCCTGCCTGTAGGCTGGATGTGTCGCGCTGCCGTTTCCATGGCCCCGGAGTGTATCCGCACCGTACTTCCGGCGAGGCCCGCCGCAAAAACATGCTCTTTGCCGTCAGCATAGAGCCAGGAGGATGGGGGGCAGCTCCCGGAGAATTGAAGGAACTGTATTTCCATGACCTCGAGATTGAAAATGTCAATATTCCGTTTTCGACTTCTGTACGCGAGGGTTGTGTCGCCCGTGACCTTACTGTTTCGGATGTCAGGGCGACGGGAGTCTACGGCGCAATGACTCCTGTGTATTGCTGGAATGACAACGGCTTTGAGACCGTCAGCATATCCGGCTTCTCTATATCACGCTGATACTTCGATTTATTGCGGATTTTTATTATATTTGCGAATTGAACAATTTAAAAGTGAAAATTATGGCAAACGTAGCTACTAATGCAAATTTTGCAGATATCCTTTCCAGCAACAAGGTTGTGCTGGTAGACTTCTGGGCCACATGGTGCGGCCCATGCAGGATGCTTTCCCCGACAGTGGACGAGGTGGCTGAGGAGATGGCTGGAAGCGTCGCCGTCGTCAAATGCAATGTCGATGACTGTGACGAGATTGCCATGCAGTACGGCATCAGGAGCATCCCGACTCTTATTTATTTCAAGGACGGACAGGTCGCAGACCGTACGGTCGGAGTCGTGTCCAAGTCCACCATCGTTGACAAATTAAAAGCACTTATCTAATTATGAGAAAGTTCCTTTGCATCGTTGCAGCGGCTGCTGCCATGTCGGCTGCCGTCACTGCATCCGCCGAAGGCTTCGGTGTCACCGGAGGCTTCACCTCATCCAACGCTTCCGTCAAGAATTTTGACGCGAGCTCCATCAGCCAGTTCCATGTGGGCGTTACCTATCAGGTCAAGCTCCCGTTCAATCTTTCCATCCAGCCCTCGCTCCTTTATCAGGTAAAAGGCGCATATGTCAAAGACGATATTACAGGTACTATCGGTTCTCTCGATACCAAGGTCAGCTACCTTGAGGTGCCCGTAGCTATCCAGTGGGGACCGGATCTTCTTGTAGCAAGGCCTTATGTTTTCCTTGAGCCTTTCATCGGCTACGGTCTCGGCAACAAGTCCGAGGTGTCACTTCTGGATGCAGCTACCTCCAGAAAAGCCCGCAACGAATGGGCTGATGCAGCCGTTAAGCGTCTTGAATACGGCCTTGGTCTCGGAGTGGGTGTCGAGGCTCTCAGCCATCTTCAGCTTTCCGCCCAGTATTTCTGGAACTTCGGCTCTCTTGCCAATGGTGAAGGAAGCGTTGAATGGGCTGATGTGGCCGCCACATACAAGACAGCATACAAGAGCGGCAACTTCCACGGTCTGAAAGTAACAGCTACAATCTTCTTCTAGCCGATGAAAGCAGTCATATTCTGCTCGGCATGCAAAGACATCGACCCCAAGTATAACGAGGCGGCGCGCGAAATCGTGCGCGGCCTCTCTTCCTTGGGAATTGAAATAGTCAGCGGAGGAACGGTCAAGGGCACGATGGGCGTCATTGCCGACGAGTGCCGCAGGCTCGGGGTCCCGCACACGGGTATCATCCCCCGTTTCATGGCTCCGGTATCATATCCGGACCTGGATTCGGTGATATGGACCGACACCATGTCCGAGCGCAAGGGACTGATGCGCGAAGGCGCTGATGTGGCCATAGCCCTGCCGGGAGGGATCGGCACCCTCGATGAACTCATAGAGACTCTTGTGCTCGCCAAGCTCGACCTGTTCCATGGCCGGGTGATGGCCCTTGATATCGACGGGTTCTATTCCCCTCTGATCGCCCTTCTCGACCACTATGTCGCGACGGGCATGCTTGAGGAGGCCTCCCGTAGTCTTATCACGTTCCCTCCCACGGTATCAGACCTTATCAAATCACTTCGATAGACGATGCGGACAAGTGACATCATAGAATATCTCGGAGAACACTGGACGGCGGTCCGGACGCTCATGGCATCCGGGCTATCATCGGATATAGAGCTTCTCAACCATATCAATGCATCCGTGCTCGGGCATTCGGGCAAGATGCTTCGTCCGATGCTCTGCCTTCTAAGTGCTGCCGTATGCGGTGCTGACGCCACCGGTTGGTCGAATGCCGAGCGCTTTGCCGCGGCATCGGAGCTTTTGCACAATGCCACACTCTTTCATGACGACGTGGTGGACGGCTCCGACGAGCGCCGCGGTCTTCCTACAGTGATGTCCCTCGTGGGCGGCAATGCCTCCGTCCTGATAGGTGATTTCTGGCTTGTAAAAGCCATGGAAAGCATCCTGTCCGCCTCTGAATACAGTGAGGAGGTTATCCGCATTTTCGCCAAGACCCTCGCGGATCTTGCACAGGGCGAGATGCTCCAGATGGAAAAGGCTGGCCGTGGCGACACGACCGAAGAGGATTATTACCGCATCATATACTTTAAGACGGCATCCCTTTTCGAGACTGCCGCAGTGTCCGGTGCCAGGGCGGCCCATGCTTCGGGCGCAAGGCTTGAGGCAATACGGGAGTATGCCGTCAAACTGGGATATGCATTCCAGATCAGGGACGACATGTTTGACTATTCCGACGGAGGCGATATAGGAAAGCCAGTTGGTATTGACCTTAAGGAGCAGAAGATTACTCTCCCGCTCCTGCTGTCTCTCGCCACAGTTTCCGACGGGCTGGCCGGCGATATCCGTAGCAAGGTCTGCAACATAGGTGAACACCCGGAATACGAGCCTGTTGTCCGGGACTTCGTCGCAGAGTGTGACGGAGTGGGCCTCTCGCGCAAGAGACTCATGCAGCACATAGGGGAGGCAAAGTCCGCCCTTGATATTTTCCAGCCGTCGGCCGCCAGGGATTTCCTCGTGGCTATGGCGGATTTCGTAGGGGAGAGAAGCGTATGAGGTTTTCGGAGGTCAGAGGCAATCGCAGCGTCATAGACGCGCTCCGTGGGATGGTCGACAGCGGCCGCATCCCTCACGCCATGCTTCTGCATGAAGACGACGGCGGCGGGGCTATGGCCATAGTCCAGGCGTTTCTCGGCTACCTCTACTGCGCTTCGCGTCACGATGGCGACTCCTGTGCCTCGTGCCCGGCATGCAACCGTGTCGCGAAGATGATTCATCCCGACATCCACTACGTGTTCCCTGTCACTACCGGCTCGAAGGTCGGCACGGACAAACCCACATCCGACAATTATCTGACCTGGTGGCGCGAGCTTGTATTGCGCGACCCCTATTTTTTCGAGAACGACGTGTATGCCGCCCTCGGAATTGAAGGCAAGTCCGGCAATATCGCCGTCCAGGAGGCCAAATCAATACTCTCCAAGCTATCCCTTGCCGGAATGGAAGGCGGCTACCGCACCGTGGTCATCTATCTTCCAGAAAAGATGAATGTACAGGCGGCGAACTCTCTTCTCAAGATGGTTGAGGAGCCACCGGAGAATACGCTTTTTGTCATGATCACCCACGCTCCTGAAAAGGTATTGAAGACAATCGCCTCCAGATGCCTTTTCATGCGCATCCTTCCTCTCGGAAGAGCCGACCGTGATGCGGTGCATCCTGACGAAAATTCCGATGACCAGGTATTCATGGATCTGTTTTCAGACCTCATGAACGCCCTTACGGGCAAAGATTTCCTCTCCTCTCTCGAATGCGGAGAAGCAATCGCCTCCCTTGACTCCCGTGAAAAACAGAAATCTTTCTGTAAATTTGCAGGCGGAGCCGTCAGAAACATCTTCCTCCTGCAGCAGGGCATGTCTTCAATAGCGGACATCCCGCAGCAGTATGCTGATTTCTACACTACTATGGCCGGGAAATGCAGGAAGACTTTCCCCCGTGCGGCAATGACAAATATAGACAGGGCCCTGACTCTTCTGGAGCGTAATGTCAACCAGAAGATCCTGTTCACGGACCTCGTCGACAGACTATATACATCGATATAACCCATGGACAACACTGCCAACGAAAATACCGTCTTCGACTGCTTCAGGGGCTGCACCGTCACGCATGACCCCTCCACAGGCGAGTCCGAATGCACATACCGTCAGGGATGCTGCAAGCTCGAGGTGTACAATACTTTCAAGGGTATCACCCAGGAGCAATACAAGGACTACTTCGAAGTGCGTTTCAAGAACACTCGCAAAGGTTTCTATATCAATGCGTCCGGTCAGAGTATCAAGACCGGAGACCTCGTCATAGTGGAGGCCGCCGCCGGTCATGACCTTGGCATCGTGACTCTCGAAGGACCGGCCATCGGCCGTCAGATGCGCTGCAAAGGCGTCGATATCAAGACTGCCGAATTCAAGAAGATATACCGCAAGGCCAAACCATTTGACATATCCAGATGGCAGGAGGCGATTGCCCGCGAGCAGGAGACCATGATACGCGCCCGCCAGATTGCGGTGGATCTCGGTCTGGAGATGAAAATCGGCGACGTGGAGTTTCAGGGTGACGGCACCAAGGCGATATTCTACTACATAGCCGACGGTCGCGTGGACTTCCGCCAGCTCATCAAGGTATTCGCCGAAGAATTCCATATCCGCATCGAGATGAAGCAGATTGGCGCGCGTCAGGAAGCCGGCCTCATCGGCGGCCTCGGCGTCTGCGGACGCGAGCTTTGCTGCGCCAACTATATTACGACCTTCAAATCCATCACCACCGGCGCAGCCCGCACCCAGGACCTCTCCCTGAATCCGCAGAAACTCGCTGGCCAGTGCGGCAAACTCAAATGCTGCCTCAACTACGAGGTTGCCAACTATCTCGACGCCCAGTCCCGCATTCCCAAGGTGCAGGAGCCGCTCGAATTCCAGGATGGTCTCGCCTATCTCGTCAAGACCGACATCCTTAAAGAGACCCTCTACTTCTCCTACGAAAAGGGCTCTCTCACAAATATATATCCTCTCACTGCCGATGAGGTGCGTGAAGTCATGCAGATGAACCGCGCCGGCGAAAAGCCCGAATCCCTCAAGGGCGAACCGGAAATCTCAATGCCCGAATTCGTCACTGCCGTGGGTGATGACAGCATCTCCCGCTTCGACGACTTCCGCAAGAAGAAGAAACGCTCTTCCGGGCGAAGAAACCGTCCTTCCGGCAACGGCAACAACAATGGCAATAACAACGGTGCCTCCCGTGGCAACGGAGACCGCCGCGGCAATGGCGGTCCCCGCAACAAAAATCCCAAGTCATGAGACACGCGACGCTCCTCTTAATTGCGGCCCTTATTGCAGTGGCCTGCAAGGAACCCGTACAGTCTGAGAAATTTATCCGCTCAGACGATGCGGAGAGGGGAGTGTACATATTTGACGTTGAGCTCGCCGACAGCACCAGCACTTACGACTTCGTCCTCTATACACGTCTCGACGGCGAACCGGAAGCGCTTGCAGATGCGGGCTATCTGCCGCTTTTCATCACATGGAGTTCGCCTTCCGGCCTTGAAGCGACCGAGAAAGTAGTCCTCCCGCTCACCGACGGGCGCAAAGAACATTATTCCAGACAAATTATAACTCCCTACCGGACCGGCTTCACGCCCTTCGAGACAGGCAAGTGGCAGATCCGTATCCTTCCGGGTGCGGACATGGGCTGCGTGACGGGCCTCGGACTCAGATACACCAGGAAACATGGGACACGGTAAACTCAAGAAATTCGCAGAAAACCTCGGCTTCTCCAGGCTCCTCCAGCCGGAAGCCGAGGATGTCATCATAAGGGGTGGCGAAGGCCTCCAGCTTCGCGATCACGCCATTAAAGGCAGATGGGGTGCCGACATGTTCGGCAACGACAATCCCATCATCGTCGAGCTCGGTTGCGGCAAAGGCGAATATACCATCGACCTTGCACTCCGCCATCCTGAGTTCAACTACATCGGCGTCGATATCAAGGGTGCACGTCTTCACAAAGGCGCGAAATATGCCCATACCCATGATCTGAAAAACGTCGCATTCCTCCGCACGCGCATCGAATTCATCGGCGCTTTCTTCGGCCCCGGAGAGATATCGGAAGTGTGGCTGACCTTCTCCGATCCCCAGATGAAATCGGAAAACCAGCGCCTCACCTCGCCTCTTTTCCTCCAGCGCTACCGTTCGTTCCTCCGTCCCGGAGGCATCGTGCATGTGAAGACAGACAGCCGCTTCCTTCATGAGTATTCGCAGGCCATAGCTCAGCAGAACGGCCTTCGCATCCTTGCGTCCACGCTTGACCTCTACGGCGAAGGTCGTGCACAAATCGCCGTTAGCGGCCTCTCGGAGGCCTCTATTTGCGGTCAGGATGCTATAGACGCACTCTTCGAAGTGCAGACATACTACGAGCGCATGTTCCTCGCCATGGGACTTCCCATAACATATCTGTCTTTCATCATTGACAAGGAAGGAGCGTACATCTATCCCGAGTTCGATGCCAAGTATTGGCGCGAGCGCGAAAAAAAGCGTACCTTTGCAGACCATGCCGAAAGCGAAGAGTAAAATACAAGTCAACAACAAGAGGGCCTCGTATGACTACGAGTTCCTGGAGACCTATACCGCAGGAATCCAGCTTGTGGGTACGGAAATCAAGTCCATCCGTGCCGGCAAGGCATCCCTGCAGGATGCATTCTGCTATTTCGACCACGGCCAGCTTTTCGTCAAAGGGCTCAACATTTCCCTCTATGCCTGGGGCTCCTGGGGCCAGCATGAGCCGGCCCGCGACCGCAAACTCCTTCTCAACAAACGCGAACTCCGTCACCTGGAGACCGCTGACAAGCAGAAAGGTATCACTATCATCGCCGTGAGGCTGTTCATTGCCGACAACGGCTACGCCAAGCTCCTCATCGCCCTCGCGAAAGGTAAGAAGGAATACGACAAACGTCAGTCTATCAAGGAGCGTGACATCCGCCGCGAGATGGATCGTGACGGTTATTAATCCCCATGCGAGATTTCCCCATATCAGCTGTACCGCCTCCGGCACCGCTCCCGGAGCCGGAAATTGTTGACCCTCGTGAAGTGGCTCGCATGTGGAGGGATGGGGAGTTTGAGCTTCTTTGCGTACTCGGCCCCACGGCTTCCGGCAAGACACGCTATGCAGTCAACCTTGCCATGCAGCTTCGCTCCCTAGGCATTGCCGTTGAAATAATTTCTGCCGACTCAAGACAAATATATAGAGGTATGACCATCGGTACCGGCAAGGACCTTGCCGAGTATGGCGATGTGCCGTACCATCTTATTGATATTGTTGACGCAGGGGAACGTTATGATTTGTTTTCATATCAGCATGATTTCAATGCCGCGTATGAGGATATTGTGTCAAGAGGGGCGTTGCCGCTTCTATGTGGTGGAACGGGACTGTATATTGATGCCGTGACCAGGGGGTATGCGTTGGCGGAAGTGGCGCCTGACCAGGATGCGCGTGAAGAGTTGGAGGCATTGGGACATGAGGAATTGAAGTCAATGCTGTTGTCGTTGGATCCGGAGGCTTCCGCATCGACGCTCGAATCGAAGCGGCGGACCATCCGCGCCATTGAGATTGCCCGTCATGGGGATGCCGGCCGTGTTGATGCCAGGGGGCGCAAGACATATTTTATCGGTACCCTGGTGACAAGAGAGGAAAGGAATGCCCGCATTGACGCGAGGCTGGATGCCCGGTTGGAGGAGGGGATGATAGAAGAAGTCCGCTCCCTGATTGAGAACGGACTTCATCCTGATGACCTTATTTATTATGGTCTTGAGTATAAGTTTGTGACATTGTATGTCACTGGTGAGATCGGGTTTGAACAGATGCGTGAGCGCCTTGCTATTGCCATCCATCAGTTTGCCAAGAGGCAGATGACTTATTTCCGTGGAATGGAACGCCGCGGCACCCGCATCCATTGGGTTAAAATGCCTTCTTGATGGTATCGACGGCGTCAAGGAGTTCCCAGCCGAAGAATTGCACTTCCTTCTGCATCTCCTTGCCATCCCTGATGATGGTGACGGACCTGCGGTAGGGTTTGCGTCCCATGTGACCGTAGGCTGCGGTAGGGAGGTAGATGGGGTTTTTGAGTTGGAAGCGCTCGATGATCTTGGCAGGGCGCAGATCGAAGATTTCTCCTATTTTTTCAGCGATGAGAGAGTCTGTGAGACCTTCCTTGGCGGTGCCGTAGGTGTCTACGAAGATGCTGACGGGACGGGCGACGCCGATGGCATAAGAGAGCTGGACGAGCATCTGGTCTGCAATGCCGGCTGCTACCATGTTTTTGGCAATGTAACGTGCTGCATAGGCTGCGCTGCGGTCGACTTTGGAGGGGTCTTTGCCCGAGAATGCGCCGCCGCCGTGAGCACCCTTGCCGCCGTAGGTGTCAACGATGATTTTTCGGCCTGTCAGGCCGGTATCGCCGTGTGGGCCGCCGATGACGAACTTGCCAGTGGGGTTGACGTGGAGGATATAGTCATCTTTGAACAGGCTGGCAGTCTCGTTGGGGAGGTTGGCTATGAGGAGGGGGATGACGATTGTCTTGACGTCGTGGCGGATTTTGTCTTGCATTGCCTCGTCGGTGGCGAACTCGTCGTGCTGGGTGGAGAGAACTATGGTGTGGATCCTGAGGGGGGTATGGGTCTCTGCGTCATATTCGATGGTGAACTGGGATTTGGCATCGGGGCGGAGGTAGGGCATCAGTTCGATGTGGTTGTGGCGGATGTCGGCGAGAATCTGGAGGAGCCTGTGTGACAGGTAGAGGGGGAGAGGCATGTAGTCCTCGGTGTCGCGGCATGCATAGCCGAAC
>JAFZPY010000140.1 GCA_017552475.1 Bacteroidales bacterium
GGAGAGCTTGACGCCCCTGTCGCCGACGTTGGTCTGGTAGCCCTCTTCCTTGGCCATGATGAATTCATGGGCGTTGGCAATCTTGGCAGCGGCGATGACGTCTTCGAGGGTAGCGTTTTCGACGCCGAAGGCTATGTTGTTGAAAATAGTGTCGTTGAAGAGGATGGGGTCCTGGTTGACATTGCCCATGAGGCTGCGGAGGCCGCGGATTGAGAGGTCGCGGATGCTGTGACCGTCAAGTGTGATGTCGCCGGATGTGACGTCGTAGAAACGGGGGATGAGGTCGACGAGGGTGGATTTGCCCGCTCCGGATTCACCGACGATTGCGATGGTCTTGCCTTTGGGGATTGTGAGGTCCACGCCTTTGAGGATTTCACGGGTGGAGTCGTATTGGAAGTGTACGTCATGGAATGTGATATCGTGCTGGAATGAGTCGAGGACGACGGCATCGGGGGCGTCTTCGATTTTGTTTTCAGCTTCGAGGATGACGTTGATGCGTTCCATTGAGGCCAGGCCTTTGGGTATGCCGTAGGTGGCTTTGGAGAGTTCTTTGATGGGGGCTATGATGGAATAGAGCATGACCATGTAGAAGATGAATGTGGAGGCATCCATGAAATTGCCTCCGAGGAAGCCCCTGCCGCGGATGATCATTGTGCCGCCGAATGCCAGGGCGATGAGAATCATGACGGTGCCGAGGAATTCGCTGACGGGGTGGGCTGATGCCTGACGGATGTTGACGCGGTTGAGTTTGCGCCTCATGGACTCGGTGACGCCGTCGAAACGGGTGGCCATTTTCTTTTCGGCATTGAAAGCCTTGACGATGCGAAGACCTCCGAGAGTCTCTTCTACCTGTGCCATGGTGTCGGACCAGAGGGCCTGGGCTTCGAGGGAGCGGCGTTTGAGCTGTTTGCCGATGACTCCCATGATCCAGACGAAACCGGGTACGAAGAGGATGGTGAAGAGGGTCATCTCCGGGCTGATCACTATGAGGGTGACGAAGTAGAACAGTATGAGTATGGGGTCCTTTATGAGCATGTCAATGGATGCGGTGACGCTGGTCTCCACTTCATTCACATCGCCGCTGATGCGGGCGATGATGTCGCCTTTGCGTTCCTCTGAGAAGAACCCTATGGGGAGCTGCAGGATCTTGCCGTACAGCTGCATGCGGATGTCTTTGACAATACCGGTGCGGATGGGAATCATCACGGCGCTGGAACCGAAGTAGCAGGATGTCTTGATGGCGGTGAGTATCACCATTATGAGGCAGAGCATCATGAGCGTGGTCACTGCGCCGTATTCGTTCATGCAGGAGGAAACGAACCAGTAGGCGTTGTTGAGCACTTTGTCCTTCATGCTGAAAGCTTCATCGCTCCATTCGATGAAGGTGTAGGTGGCGTCGTTGATTTTGAAGAGGATATTGAGAATCGGCACAATCAGCGAGAAGGAGAACACATTGAACACTGCCGAGAGGATGTTCATGATGACGGCTCCGCCGAGATAGTGCTTGTATGGCGAGGCATAGCGCCTCATTATTCTGAAGAATTCTTTCATTTGACGTGTTTTCTACAAGCCGCAAAGTTAACAAATTTATGCGACTTTCACGAGCCAGTAGTACATCAGCTCGATGCGCCGGCACAGTATGCCGACATCGATGGAGGCGGCGTCGTCGTAGGGTTTGTTGTTGTTCATCGTGATGCCTGATGTGAAGACGACCGAGCGGATGCCGTGGTCCAGGAACACTTTCTGGTCGCCGATGCGGCGGAGGAAGATTCGCGTGAAGTCGCGGCTGCCGTAGTAGTCGTATCCAAGCTGCAGGGGACTGCCGTATTGACGCGCCGCGGCTGACAGCTGTCCGCGATATATTGTGCCGTCCTCACTTAGCATTATTAGATAATCCTTTTGCCCGGCCTTGATAGGGGAGAGGGTGCAGCCGACCTGGTCGATGTTGACCATGAGGGCAATCTTGTCCGGAGTGACGGCGGCGCCTGTGGAGGGGTCATGGAGCTTTCCGGATGAGATGAGGTCCCACAGGGCCCTGGAGCCGCTCATGCTCATTTCTTTGCCGTCGATGGCGACGAATATGACGGTCTTGGGAAGACAGCGGCCTACGCGGGCGAGTTCATTGAGCATTCCGGCTATTGACAGCATGGAGACCACTCCGGAGGCATTTGAGTCGGCCCCGGGATAGAGGGTGCCGTTTATGGTGCCAAGCCCGTCGAAATGTGCCCCTACGATGATGTATGGCTGCTGCAGGCCAGTCACCTCGCCTGGCAGGAAGCCGATAATGTTGTGGCCTTTTGTACCGTCCTCCGAGAGGAATCCGCGGTTGAAGCTCTCGTCAGGGGAGAGCCCCAGCTCCTTGTATTGCCTTATGAGCCATGCCTTGGCCTCTTCGGAACCTTTGGTCCCGGTGCGCCGGCCTCCGCATACCGGTGAAGACAGGAACTCAATGTGACTGAGGACTGTGGCGCTGTCAAGGACATGGACGCCGTTGCGCGGGCTGATGGTGTAGGTGCGCCCTGCGGCTGAGAGCGTCAGGCACAGCAGTAGCAGCGTTGTCAATATTTTTATCCTCATTTGAGAGTCGGGCACGATAAATGATTATATTTGCAAGATGTCCGGAAAAACCGGATTTCAAAAATAACACATGCACCTGAAGTTTCCAAAAATAATAAGTGTCGCGGCTGCGATTTTGCTGCTCTTTGCGCTGAGCGTCCCTTCTTACGCCCAGTGGGACAAGGATGTCCTGTCCTTCCGCGGCCGCAATGCCCTCTCCGAAGGCAAGTACTCCTCTGCTATCGAACACTTCAACATCCTGGCCCGCCTCGATACCACCGACTACTGGACTTACTTCTATCGCGGCATAGCCAAATACAACCTCGGCGACATCAGGGGAGCCCAGAAGGACTTCTCGACCACGGTGCGTCTCAACCCTGTCTTCACCTCCGGCTACCACTACCGCGCCATCACA
>JAFZPY010000141.1 GCA_017552475.1 Bacteroidales bacterium
CTTCGCGGTAGCAGGCCCTGAGGGCGTCAACGTTGGGTTTTAGAATCTCAGGAACGTAGATGCCTCCGTAGATGCCGTAGTAACCGTTTTCGTCAGGATTGAAGTTTTTGTTAAGCATAAGTCTTGTTATGTTATGGGTCAAAAAAAAGTAGCACGTCGCAAGTCGGCGTGCTACCTGAAGTTTCTGCTATGGGTATACGAAAAGGCGACTTACGACTTGAGTTGTAAGCTGCGCCACCAGTTGAAGGTGTTATTTGACCTATTCGTATACATATCGATAGCAAATATGATTAAAAAAATTAAATAGTCCAATAGTTTTGCAAATTATTTTGCGATGCGCTCGCGAATAGCCTTGGACTGCTCCTCGTAGCCGGGTTTGTCGAGGAGGGCGAACATGTTTTTCTTGTAGGCCTCGACGCCGGGCTGGTTGAAGGGGTTCACGCCAAGGGTGTAAGCGCTCACGCCGCAGGCAAACTCGAAGAAGTAGAAAAGTTCGCCGAGGTTGCGGGCGTCGATTTTCTCTATGCCGACTTCGATCTGGGGTACGCCTCCGTCGATGTGGGCAAGTCTGGTACCGAGTTGGGCCATGGCGTTGCAGTGTTCTACGTGCTTGCCTGCGAGGAAGTTGAGCTGGTCGAGGTTCTGCTCATCGGTACCGATGACGACGCTGCGGTTGCTCTTGGCAATGTTGATAACAGTCTCAAACATCACTCTGTCGCCTTCCTGGATGAACTGACCCATGGAGTGTAGGTCGGCGGTGTTGTTGACCGAGGCAGGGAAGATGCCTTTGCCGTCCTTGCCTTCGGATTCACCATAGAGCTGTTTCCACCATTCGGCGAGGTATTGGAATTTGGGATTGTAGTTGACCATGATTTCCACCTTCTTGCCGTATTCGCTGTAGAGAAGGTTGCGCATTGCAGCATAGACGACGGCAGGGTTGGTCTCTGACTTGACGGAGAGGGCTTTTTCAGCTTCTGCGGCACCTGCGAGGAGAGCGCGGATATCGAATCCTGCGAGGGCGATGGGAAGAAGGCCCACCGGGGTGAGGACAGAGAAACGGCCGCCGACGTTGTCAGGAACGATGAAAGTCCTGTAGCCTTCCTGAGTGGAGAGAGTCTTGAGGGCGCCTTTTTTTGCATCTGTGATGGCCACGATGCGGGATGCCGCCTCTTTTTTGCCATAGGTCTCTTCGAGGTACTGTTTTACAATACGGAAGACTACGGCAGGTTCTGTGGTAGTGCCTGATTTGGATATTACTACGCAGGCGGTATTGCGCTCACGGGCAAGGTCCATGAGTTCGCTGATGTATTCTTCGGAGAGGTTGTTGCCACCGAAAACGACTTCGGGCGCACCTTTGCTGCCAAGTTCACGGGCAAAGCTGTGGGAGAGTGCCTCAATGGCACATTTGGCGCCGAGATATGAGCCGCCGATTCCGATGGCTACGACGAGGTCAACGCCCTTGGATGCCCAGTCCTTTCGGATGGCGTCTATGTCATTGAGAAGTGATTCTGGAGTCTCGGAGGGCAGGTGCTTCCATCCGAGGAAGTCGTTGCCCGCTCCCTGTCCGCTCTGGAGGACATCAAAGCCTGCAAGGGCTTTTTCCGTGTACGCTTTGAACTGTGCGTCTTTTACAAAGGAGGCGCAACCTTTTACATCTACAGTTACCATATATTGATAGTGTTTTTTATTTTTTCCAGCGTGCCAAATTTACTCATTATTGAGTTAATTAACAATTTTCGTAATTTTGCGGCATGGAATTCATTGACGAGATAAGGCAGTTGCTTAAAGACAGCGGGAAAAGGATTGAAGAGACGACTTGCGGAGAGATAGTAGCTTTCAGCGAGACTGGTGGCGCGTTTTCAGTGATTGCCGTACCGATAAGAGAGACATCGCCCGGAGCCGCAGAGAGGAAGTCGCTGGCAGTCAAGGAATTTGCCGCGACATTATCCAATCCGGCGATAATAGCGGAAGACACATGGATTTCACGGGGCATCGCCGTCAGGGCACGTCTCAAAGCCCATCTTGGCATGTTCGCACGCATATATGCACGTAACTGCGAAGTCCGCCGCATCGACAAGGTCACGGCAGCGGGATTCTTAAGTGAAAATCATAGCTACGGCGATGCCTCATGCAGATACAGGTACGGCCTTTATACCCGCAGGGCGACAGGCGGCGGAGAGAAAAAACTTGCGCCCGGTACACTTGTGGCAGTGGCGGAGTTTTCCAGCGCCAGGCATCTTGAAATGGGAGGCAGGACCGTAGCCTCGTATGAATGGGTGCGCTACGCTTCCAAATCATGGATACGCGTAAATGGCGGCATGGGCAAGATGCTCCAGGCATTCATTGATGAGGTTCGTCCCGACGACGTCATGTCCTACGCAGACCTCGAGTGGTCTGACGGAGGCGTGTACAAGTCCCTGGGATTTGTGAGTGAAGGGCTGCGGGAGCCGGTGACGTTTGCCATTGATCCGATATTCTGGGAGCGCATTCCCCTGTCCAGGGCAACGGATTCCGCACCTTTATATTATAGAAATCAGGGAAGCGTCAAATATCGTCTGACCGTCCACGGATGACAGCCTCCACCACAGGAGATGCCTCATCGTATGAATACCCGCGGCCAAGCAGGTAGCGCAGCAGCTTCAGACGGCATTGCGGGTCATCCTTCAACACGCGGTATTTCTCGGCGGCGAGTTTGCCTAGCCTCCTGTCTGCAGAGCCCTGGTCAATCTCTTTCAGCGCTTCAGCAATCACCTCCCTGTCAATTCCCTTACTCCTCAGCATGAAAGAGATCTTCACCTCGCCCCATCCATGAATCGATGACTTTTCCCGTGCGAACGCCGAAGCATATCGCAGGTCATCCACAAATTTATCTTTAATCAGGGCCTCAACGACACGTCCGGCCGCCTCCTCATCCGCATCAAGAGCCTTGAGAGCCTTGCGTCTTATATCCCTGGTACAGTACTCCATCCGCGAACACTGCCGCTGGAGCCTGTCGAGAACTTTCTTTTCGAGCCCCTCCATCAGAAATCAAGACCGAGTGAAAGATAGACTCCGAAACCGCTGACATTGGACCAATGGACATTGGCCCGAAGCGGTCCGACAACGGAATTATATCCGTACTCCAATGCTGCACCGCTCAATAAATCAGCCTCCTGGAAAGTATGGTCTTCAGAGCTTACCGAGAAATTGGCGATACCGGAGATATAGTTGTTGCCGGCCAGTTTGTACCGGAAATCGATGCGTGCGAGGCCCATCCAGTTGCCGCACATGTATGCCCCGCCTATGCCCATGAAGGGCACCTGCTGCTCAAAATACCTACCCTGAAGGGCACCGCCGATGTAATTCATAAATGGAGAAGGTATGCTTTCACCCATCAGCACACGTGCATGTAAGGACGGGATAACGGCGAAATGATCACTTGTCGGTATTACGTATTTGCCGTATAGACGCGCCTCCTGGAAAAACGGGTCGTCCTGATACAGGGAGGATGTGGACAGATTATATGAATACCGTCCTCCCAGGGAGTAGCCGGTCTCGGGGAAATATGCATTGTCCAGGGTCTCCTTGCAAGCCTCGAAAAAGGCAGACAGGAAGAAGTAGGGTTTCTTGTCGGGCATGAGGTCAAGAGCAGCACTGCCTGAGTACAGGTCCCGGAGTTTGAACACGTGCCCGGATACGCCGAGACGGGCGTCGAAAGACACGAGGGGGATGCTGGACAGGTAAACAGATTGGGTGGTCCTGAAAGTATTGAGATTGTATTTGTTATTTCCAACTCTCAGGTCGCCGTGATTTATCCATGTCATGTCCGCATTAAAGTTGAATACGGCCACCCTTTCCGTGACGTTGTAGTAATGGAAGCCGAAAGAGGGGTTGCGTGAGACCTTTCCGAACAATTCGATGGCCGGGCCATGCAGGTTGTTGGTATTAAGTCCCAGATTGCCCATAAGCGACACCACTTCCTCGGTATCCATCCGGACACCGATTCCGAGACGATGGACAGGGCCTTTCTTGCAGTTGAGCTGAAGCCTGTACGGGTCTTCGGTGCCGAGAAGCTCAAAATTGACATAGTCAAACTTGCCCGTGGCGAACACATCGGCTACGGCTTTCTCCACGATGGGGCGGGTGACCATGTCTCCCTCACGTATATTGAATTTGGATCGTACGTATTCTGCATCGGCATGGGTAAGACCCGTGACAACGATGTCCTTGATATGGACCGGCGTCACTGCGATATCCAGGGCGGGAGGAGCCTGAAGCGTGGTGCCCGCGCGGCCCGTACGTTCTGCGACGGAGATAATCTCTCCGGCGTTGGCGGAGGCTGCGACATAACCGCGATGGATGAGCGAGTCGATGCTCTCGGTATTGAAACTGAGCATATTGTAGCCTTCTATATCGGGTTGGATATTGATATCCGAAAGGGCTACGTTGCGGCGATATGAGTCGCTGGCAAGCAGGTCTGATGCCACCCACAGGATGTCGATGAGGTTGTTGATGTCATCATAGCCATAGGGCTCGCTGGAGACATCGACTCCGAGCACGATGTCGACTCCCATCTTGCGGGCCACATCGACCGGATAGTTGTTGCGCATACCGCCGTCGACGAGGATCATTCCCCTCGTGCGGACAGGGGTGAACAGGCCGGGAATGGACATGGTCGAGCGAAGCGCAGTGTTGAGCGAGCCGCTGTGCCATACCTTGGCCCTGCCGGAGACGAGGTCGGTGCCTACACAGGCAAACGGTATGGGCAGATGGAAGAAATTGATTGAATCCTGATATCCGACGGTCATGCTCGATATGAAATTGCTGACGTTCTGTCCGAGGACAAAACCGGCAGGCAGGCTTGAAGAAAGTCCGAGGCCGCTTCTGGCCAGGCTCTCGGGCATCTCCTTACCAGCCGAAAGGCGAAGTTTCATGCGTGCCCTCTTGCTGTATGACTGGTCGTCATCATACTCGACCGGCTCGCTGTCGGCGCTGTAGTAAAAGGGGAAGGACATGGCATAGGTACTTCTGTACTGCTGACGCGCATAAGGGATACTCTCCCTCGGGACCCTGTCCGAAAGCATATACTGCCAGTCGATGGTCCGGATAAGGGAGTCCATCTGATGCGGAGTGTAACCCAGTGAATAAATGGCGCCGACAAGGCCTCCCATACTGGTGCCGACGACCACGTCGACCGGGACTCCGGCCTCTTCGAGGTATTTCAGCACGCCGATATGCGCAGTGCCCTTGGCTCCTCCGCCGCTAAGGACAAGGCCCACGGTCGGCCTGACGGCGCGGATGCTGTCCATACGCGCATTGATCTCCTTCAGGGCCTGCACGTCACTTTCATCGTCCATGCGGAAACCCGAGGCATATTCGTCCTGGGCAAAAGAGGGTAAAACACTCAGGCAAACGAGTGAGAGCACTATGTATAATCTATTCATGCGCATACACATTTATAGATGCAAAAATAACTAAAAAAGTGTCTGCATTACAAGTTATTTTTCATAACTTTGTGGGAAGCGCTGCGCATCGCGGCGCGACATATGTCATTTTTAATAATACCATACACACATCATGGCCAAAGCAGTAGAACAGCAGACCGGAGCAGACGTCAATGCCGCCAAACTCAAGGCATTGCAGGCGACGATAGACAAGATTGAGAAAGATTATGGCAAAGGAACCATCATGAAGCTGGGAGATCAGCCGCAGTGGGACGAGAAGCAGGTAATACCGAGCGGTTCGGTAGCTCTTGACCATGCACTCGGCATAGGAGGCTATCCCAGAGGCAGGATTATCGAAATCTACGGACCCGAATCCAGCGGTAAGACCACCCTTGCCATCCACGCGATAGCCGAAGCGCAGAAGCTCGGAGGCATCGCAGCCATGATTGATGCCGAGCACGCATTCGACAGGACCTACGCCCAGGCCCTCGGAGTCAATATCGACACCCTCCTCATATCCCAGCCGGACAACGGCGAGCAGGCACTTGAAATCGCCGACAACCTCATCCGTTCCGGCGCCGTCGACATCGTTGTCATCGACTCAGTCGCAGCCCTCACCCCCAAAGCCGAAATCGAAGGCGAAATGGGTGACAACAAAGTCGGCCTTCAGGCCCGCCTCATGAGCCAGGCCCTCCGCAAGCTCACCGCCAACATCGCCAAGACCAACACGTGCTGCATCTTCATCAACCAGCTGCGTGAAAAGATCGGCGTCATGTTCGGCAACCCAGAGACCACCACCGGCGGCAACGCGCTTAAATTCTACGCCTCCGTCCGCCTCGATGTTCGCAGGACCACCCAGATCAAGGACGGTGACGAAGCCCTCGGCAACCGCACCAAAGTCAAAGTCGTCAAAAACAAGATGGCACCTCCCTTCAAGAAGGCTGAATTTGACATCGTCTTCGGCGAGGGCATCTCCCGCATCGGCGAGATCATAGACCTCGGAGTCGAGCTCGGCATCATCGCCAAGAGCGGCTCATGGTTCAGCTACAACGACGCCAAACTCGCCCAGGGACGTGAAGGCACCAAGCAGCTCCTCACCGACAACGCCGAACTATGTGCCGAGATCGAGGCCCGCATCCGCGAAGCTCTCAAAGAGATCAAGGACTAGCCACCGCTATCCGGACGAATCGCTCTGCGTATTCCTTACGGATCAAACCTGCGGAGACAAGCCCTTCAAGCGAACATTCCGAAGGAGCATGGTTCTCTCTATAGAGGACTATGCTCCTCGCCGTATGGCGGCCTATGTACGGATGCATGGCCAAAGAATCCTCCGGCAGTGTCCAGATCGGATACGGACGTACCCGTCCCACGGTGATAAGGTCCTTCAACCCATCAAACTTCTCCCTGTCAAACCGATATATATCCATCAACTGCTCCGGGAACGAATAACCCCGCAGCCTCCCCCGATACTCGACAATCTTACCCGCCAGATATGGTCCCACACCGGGAAGCGCGGTCAACGCCGCCGAATCAGCCATATTTATATCAATAAGCGGAATGTCAATATACCCCTTCAAGCGCTCAAACACCGAATCTGCCACCACAAACGAACGCGCAAAATCCTCCTTCCTGCGAAAACGCCCGCCCTTGCGCCTGTAATTGTCAATCGACACGGCCTGCCTCTCAGAGAAGCCCAGCCTTTGCAAATCATTCACCGACACAGTATTAGGATCAAACCGAAAATTCTCTGCCACTCTCCCCTTCGGGGCAATGGCTTCCCTCACAGGCCTGAGCTTTTCCGTTCCTCGTCCGGGACGCCGGACGGTATCACGGCGCACCGGGCGCGAATCCGCTACCTTCTCCACCACATACACCGTGTCCGGCACTGCTTCCATGACAGCAGCCCTTGTCAATGTCACTTTATGCACAAATAACGCTGCCTGATAGCCCACTATCAGGAATACCAGAGCGATAGCCCCTTTCGCGAATGATCCGGAAATTTCCTTATTCCTCTTCCCGTGATCTGTGTCCATGTCTTCCGTCCTCCTCTTCTTTTCTTTTCTTCGACGGAGCACCTGCGACGACAATCACTATCTCGCCTTTGGGTTCATGCTCTCGATACCACGCCGCGACCTCCTCCAGGGTACCACGGCTATGCTGTTCATGTATTTTTGAAATCTCGCGTGCAACGGAGCACTCCCTGTCGGCTCCGAAAAACTCCGCGAACTGCTCCAAAGTCTTTACCAGACGATATGGAGACTCATAGAAAATCATTGTGCGGGTCTCGTCTGCGAGGGCCCTGAGCAAAGTCTGACGTCCCTTTTTGACAGGGAGAAAGCCCTCGAAACAAAACCTGTCGCATGGAAGTCCCGAACTGACCACGGCAGGGATGCAGGCGGTCGCTCCCGGAAGGGTCTGGACCTCGATACCCTCGGCCGCACAGGTGCGCACAAGGAGAAATCCCGGATCGGAGATCCCCGGAGTCCCCGCGTCGCTTATGAGTGCGACATTGAGTCCGCCGATGATACGCTCCTTAATCATCTCGACAGTCTTGTGTTCGTTGAACTTGTGATGCGACTGGAGCTTGCCGGTGATGCCGTAATGGTGCAGCAGCACGGAGCTCGTCCTCGTGTCCTCGGCGAGGATGAGGTCGGCTTCCTGCAGGACCTTTACGGCCCTGTAGGTCATATCCTCCAGATTACCCACAGGAGTGGGCACGATATAAAGTCGTCCCGGCATTATCTGAACTTCTTGCGAAGAGACATCATGAAAGAGTACACCACTTCGGAGCCGAAATCCCAGTCTGCAAACTGTGCGGAGAGGTACTCCACGGCATCGTCCAGCGAGCCAAGTTCATTGAGATGTCCGATAGTGGTATCATACAGGGCAAAATCCTCCCGGAACAGGGAATTGATGTACAAAGCCCTGTCATAAAGCGAAATACCGCTGCGGATATTCTTCACCTGCACTCCGGGGAGGTCGGTGCGCCATTTGTAGCCGCCTGCCGAAGGCCTGCGTTCCTTCTTATCCTTGCGTGGAGCGGCCGGTGTGTCCTGAAAATCGAAAACATTCTCCTCAAGAGGCGTCACCTCGACAGGAGCATCTCCCACCTCAATGTCGACCGGAATGTCTTCAATCTGAATGTCAGCATCGATGTCAACAGCCAGTGGCTCTTCAACGGTCTCCTCCACAATCTCAGGCTCTTCCACAACCTCCGGTTCCTCAAGTGCCTGACTGAAAGCCTCGACCCTGGTCTCAAGCTCTGAAATCTGCCGCCGGAGCGATTCAATGGCATCTTTGAGCCCGTCCAATATTTCTTTGTTGTCCTGTGTCATATTCGATATTTAATGACTATATTTGCGATAGCCAATTACAAAAATAACTAAATGTTCTCAGAAAATACAAAAAAATCCGGCTGCATCGAAGTGATCTGCGGCTCCATGTTCTCGGGCAAAACCGAAGAGCTCATCAGAAGGCTCAAAAGGGCCCAGTTCGCCAAACAGAAAATCGCAATTTTCAAGCCTACGATAGATAAACGCTATTCCGACCTCGACGTCGTATCCCACGATTCACACAGCATCTCCTGCACTCCCATCAAGACTCCTTCGCGCATGCTCCAGATAGAACCCGACATACAGGTCGTCGGCATCGACGAAGCGCAGTTCTTCGATGAATCCATCATCGAGGTCGCCCAGGAACTGGCCAACAGAGGCGTACGCGTAATAATAGCCGGTCTGGACACAGACTATCTCGGCAAGCCATTCGGCCCCATGCCGGGCCTGCTCGCCATAGCCGAAGACGTCCAGAAAGTCCACGCCATCTGTGTGAAGTGCGGCTCCCTCGCCAATCACTCCCACCGTCTCTCCGACAGCCGCAAGCTCGTCGTCCTCGGTGAAAAAGACACCTACGAACCTCTCTGCCGCGACTGCTTCAACAAGGCTCGTCTCGAAGAGGCTAACGTCTAGGGTGGAACTTCAACACATCCGCCTGCCAGGTGGAGCTGTCAATGTGCGTATAAATCTCCGTAGTCAGGATACTCTCATGTCCGAGCATCTCCTGAACGACACGGAGGTCCGCACCGTTTTCAATCATGTGCGTCGCAAACGAATGCCTGAAAGTATGAGGTGAGATCTCTTTCCGTACACCCGCAGCCATCGCCTGGCGTTTCACCATATTAAATACGGACACCCGGCTCAGCGGCCTGCCGAATTTGTTCAGAAACAGATAATCGTCATACTCCGCACCGTTGGCCACTCCCCTGACGGCAAGATAATCCGACACAGCCAGAGCAGCCATTTCACCAAGCGGGACCAGTCTCTGCTTGTCACCTTTCCCAACGACCCGAACAAAGCCTTCGTCCATAAAGAACTGGGAAATACGAAGGTTGACAACTTCAGACACACGTAATCCGCACCCGTAAAGCACTTCCAGAATCGCACGGTCACGGACTCCTCCAGGTGACTTCAGATCAACGCTTTCGATAATAGCATTCACTTCCTCCACCGACAATACGGCCGGCAGATATCGTCCCAGTTTGGGCGTTTCTATCCCGTCGCATGGATCCGATGCCATCTCCCCCTCCGCCACCATCCAATCGAAAAACGACCGCATGGCGCTGAGCATTCGCGCCTGCGAACGTTTCGATATGTCATCGGAACGGAATTCCATATAGCGGAGCACGTCCTCCGTCGTCACGTCTCCGGCCGGGACGTCGCTCCACTCCAGGAATTCTTTCAGGTCAGAACAATAGGATGCCGCCGTATTGGGCGACATCCCGCGTTCTACCCTGAGGTAGTAACCAAAATCTTTTATGAGGCGTACCGAGCACATCAGAGGGTCCTGTACTTCCTGCCATAATCAAGCTGCTGCTTGAGGAAGTCGTCATAGAAGGTGACTTCATAGTCGACCACCTCGCCGTTCTTGACTACAGGCACAATCTCAGGATTGATGAATCCGCCGTAGGGCTTGAGATTGAGGCCAGCGTAACGTTCCAGAACCTCCTTGTGGAGTTCAGGGTCGATATTGACCGCGTAGGTCTCGATGAGGGCCTTGCCTGCGGCATAGTCACCTTCTGACTTGATACGCTGAATCTCAGCGAGAAGCTGTGCGAACAGGCCGCGGAGCGCTTCGAAGTCATTGACGACGAAATAGGTCTTGCCGTCACGGACCTTTTTCTCAATCACGTTGTCGGCAGCACCTTTTTCATAGCACCATTCAGCGATGAGCTTGCGGTTCTGCATGTGAGCCTCGGTATTGGTACGTCCGAGCTCCACACGGGTGAACTGCGTGAAGAGGCCGTTGCGGATATAATTTGAATACTCAGCCTTGTAGGCTTCCGCATCCGGCATAATACCGAGTTCAACCATCTTGGGGTCAGCCGTGTAGTAGAGGCCGAAGAGGTCGGCGCGTGCCTCCTCAAGTGCAGACTGGTATTCACCGAGAGCCGTGGAAGATACGCCGGGAAGGAGCTGGCCTGATGCATGGCCGAGGCACTCGTGGAGGTCGGTGTGGACCTCGTCGGCATAGTTGCCGTATTTCTTGTAGGCGTCGATTTCAGCCTGATCCCATGCGAATTCACCAAGGATACTCTTTGGAGATTCCTGGGCGGAGAAGTCGTAGGTATGAGTGATGTTGGCGATGGTCACGGACTTGGAGCCATGCTCCTTCCTGATCCAGTCGGCATTGGGAAGGTTGATGCCAATAGGGGTGGCGGGATAGGTAGCACCTGAGAGGACAATGGCGTTTACGACACGTGCAGAGATGCCTTTGACTGTTTTCTTCTTGAATCTGGGGTCGACCGGAGAATTGTCCTCGAACCACTGGGCGTTGGCGCTCAGGATGGCTGTGCGGGCAGAGGCGGCGCTATCCTTGATGTGGACCTCGGCTTCCCATGTAGCTTTGCGGCCGAGAGGGTCGTCATAGTCCTCGATGAAGCCGTTGATGAAGTCTACGGTGCCAAGAGTGTCTTTTACCCATTCGATGTTGAAGGCATCCCAGGTGCGGAGGTCACCGGTGCGGTAATATTCCTGAAGAAGGGTGATGGCGCGCTGCTGGATGTCGTTTTCAGCGACAGCCTTGGCTTTCTCAAGCTCTTCGCAGATCTTCTCTATCGCTGCGGAGTAGGTCCCGCCGATGCGCCATTTTTCTTCGTGTATGGTGCCGTCAGAATCCTTGACGAGTTTGGAATTGAGGCCGTAAGAGATCGGCTCGGGGTCGCGTGGGTCACGCATCTTGTCGTAGAAGGCGTCCACTTCCTGACGGTTTACTCCGTCGTAGAAGTTGACGGCTGACAGTTCTACGATATCGCCTGTCTTGGAGGTAGAGCGGCGCTGGGTGAGGTTCTCCGCGTCAAATATGAAGTCGAGAAGACTGTCATTTTCCTCGCCGACGGCTGTCATCAGAGACTTGAAGTATTCCTTGGAACATGTCGGTACGAATTTGTCCTCAGCATAGTGATGGTGAACGCCGTTGGAGAAGAAGACTCTTTTGGCGTAAACTTCGAAGGCCTTGTATTCGTCAGTATTGCGGTCGCCCTTATAGTTTTCGAGTATATTCTCAAGCATGTGCCTGATGGGCAGGTTCCATGCACAATACTGGTCCCACGTGATGTCTCGGCCGTACTTGGCAGCCTCGGCAAGATGGTATGCATATTCTTTCTGCTTGAGGGTGAGAGACTCCCATCCGGGGATCTTGTATCTCATCACCTTGAGGTCGGCGAACTGGTCGACAGTGTATTTGAAGCCATTTTCTTTGGCGGGCTTCTGCGCGCATGCAGTCAGAGCTGCTGCAGCCCCTATTGCGACGATCATCTTCACTGTATTTTTCATAACGATACAAAATTACAAAATAATGCTTACATTTGCTTTGATATAAATTGTTTTAGATGAAACTTGTGCAGAAAATTGCCTTGCTCGCACTGCTGGCTTCAGGCATCTTCATAACGATTTCGTGCCACAGCGACAGACACCCTTCGGATGCCCGCAGGGTCATGTTGTACTACGCAGCCGGATACAACGACCTGGCTTCGTATCTTCGCGAAGATATCGCAGACCTGGCTGCAGGCACATTCATCCCGTCATCCAAGGGTTCGTCCAACATACTTCTGGTATTCAGCAGACTCGCATCCGGTTCCTCATACTCCAACAGTGCCAATCCACCGGTCCTCTACCGCTTGTACAGCGAAAAGGGCAAGGTGTTCACTGACACTTTGTACAGATGGCCCGCCGGCACACTGGCGTCGGACGTCAACACAATCTCCGACGCACTGACAAGAATCCGGGAGCTTTTCCCTGCTAAAAGTTATGGCATGGTATTCTCCTCCCACGCTACCGGATGGGTGCCCGAAGGCTACTATACATCAGCCGGCAGGACTTCGGCATCCCGACTCAGCAGGCGCATGTACACACCACAGCCAAAGGAGGATCCCGACATGCCCGCCGTGAAGAGCATCGGACGCGACCTCAACGGCGCCTACGCTCCCTATGAACTGTCCGAAATGGAAGTCCAGAGCTTCGCGGACGCCATCCCATACAAACTTGAATATCTGATGTTTGACTGCTGCCTGATGGGTGGTATCGAGACCGCCTACGCCCTCGCCGGCAAAGCGCAGTATGTCGGTTTTTCCCAGACAGAAGTCCTGGCCGAGGGATTCCAGTACGGCACGATCGCATACCATCTCATCGGCCGGTCAAAGGCTGATGTCAGATCTGTATGCGACGATTATTTCAGCTACTACGACAACCAGAGCGGACAGTACCGTTCTGCGACCATTTCGCTTATAGACTGCGACCGCCTGGCGCCACTTGCCTCCGTCTGCAAAGACTTGTTCGAGCGCTACCGCACTGAAATAGCGGCGCTGCAGCCATCTGACGTACAGCGTTTCGGGCGCTATCACAACGGTTCATACGGTTATTCCGATCACAACTGGTATTTCGACCTGAAGGATATTCTTGATAAAGCCGGCATCACAAACAATGAGAAAGCCGCTCTACAGGCCGCCCTCGACGAGTGCGTGCTGTACGAAGGGCATACGCCGTCATTCCTCAACACCTTCGACATCAATGTCTCATGCGGCCTGAGCATGTATCTCCCGTCGGCGGGAGACAGCACCCTCGACGACTTCTACAAATCGTCATTCTCATGGAATGACGACACCCTTCTTATTAAATAATTATTGGAGCACCTTTACGACTGCACCTATCGACTCTGATGAAGACCATAGCCAGATGGTGTCACCTTCTATATGTTCGACCCTGAAGTTCACTCCGGTACGTTTCTGTTTGCCGCCGGGAGCAGTCCAGCAGACATCGCATTTGATTTTCCTGCCTTCTGATGCAGGTGCGTCGGAACATGTGAGCACAAAGTATTCTGACATGGTGTCATTGGACACCCGGAATTCGCTCTTGGAGGCGTTGTAGCCAAGTTGCCCGTCGGCATTGGAGTATTGTTGCACGGTCTTGCCGCTCACG
The DNA here is from genome assembly GCA_017552475.1 of Bacteroidales bacterium. GTDB lineage: Bacteria > Bacteroidota > Bacteroidia > Bacteroidales > UBA932 > Cryptobacteroides. The sequence goes on from JAFZPY010000141.1 coordinate 13,892, forward strand.
ACGAGGCGTGGAGTGGTATCGTCGAGCATGGCGGTATCGAAGCTGTCATGCACGCAGGAGATGGCCAGAATGGCCGTGATGACTAGGATTGTGGTGTGGACGAGTGATTTCATTTGACCGTTATTGTCTTTATTATTATATCTTTAGACCCGTCAGGACCGCTGATGACGGCTTTGAGGGTGCCGGCACTGACGAGGTGATAGAAGCCATCCGGAGATGGAGTTATCTCATTGGCCCCGAGGTACCATCTGACCGTGGAGGCATCGTCGGTATTCATGATGCAAAGGGGAATCTGAGTGCCTGAGGGGTAGGAGTTGTCGGCGTAGCGGCTCGTGTTGCCGAAACAGATGTAAGGGTATGTGCCGGAATGGAGGGCCTTGGTGGTGAAGTCCGCTTTGACGATCTTGCCTTCACCGCCGTCGTTGTCCGTAAAGAGGATGTCCACCCTATAGGCTGTGCCGGGAATGAGACCTTCAAGACGGAGAGCGTAGAGGCCGGTGTCATAGGGATTTACACTTATTTCATTGAGTTCGGAGCCTGATTTACCCCATCGCACGGTGGCGGGGCCGGTGCCTTCAGGGGCGCTCCATTGGATGATGCAGAGGTTCTGGTAGGTGGATGTGCCGGTGATGACGGGGGTGGAAATGATGGTATTGGCGTCAACGACCGTGAATCTGGCCTGGGTGCCGTCAAATGTGATGCCAGTGAGGTAGTAAGTCGATGCAGTGCCGTCCCACCAGCGGAAGGCCGGCCTGGTGTCGGGAGTAAAGGAGTTGATGCTGTTGTAGGGGAAATAGGTCTGGCTGATGGAACCGGCGCCCGGATAAGCCTCGACAAGGTCGGCGCATTCATGGGAGGGATTGCAGTTGACCGTATTGTATTCCCATCTCTGGGCGGCGGTCATGCCCTGGGGAAAGATGTTGCCGTAGGTGTCATCGTGTCCGGCATTGGTATTTGAGCAGTCAAGGTGGTAGATAGCAACACCGGAAGCGCCGATATGGGCATCCCAGCCGGTTGCGGTGCGGCATTCAATGAGGTAGCATTCGCCTTCGACCGTGGGAGAGGGACAGATGATGTAGTCGCCGGCCTCGGCAACGCTGCGAAGCGAGATGCCGCCGTCTTCAATCTGGCGGCCCGGATTGATGCCGAGCATGTAGCGTTCGATGGCACCATAGGAAGGAGGCGTATCGCCGTTGTCGTTATAGCACCCGCCGTCCATCAGTGACCCGTTGTACCAAATGGCGTTGGAAGTGCCGCCGCTACCGTTATCGTCCGTGTCGTATAGGTCGTCAATGCCAAAAGTGTGCGTAAATTCATGGCAGAAGGTGCCGATACCGGCAATACGGTTGCCGATAAATCCTTTTTCCGAGGAGCACGCGTAGCAATTGATGACTTTACCGTTGAGAGAAAGGTCAATATTATATGCTTTAAGGTAATACTGGTGTGCCCAGAGCATACTTTCGTCACTTGTGAAGGATTGGTCGGAGCCCGCATAGAATACATAGAGACGGTCGACTACGCCGTCAGAGTCCAGGTCGTAGTTGGAGAAGTCCACCAGACCGGCTTCCGAGGCGAGACGGCAGGCCTCGGCGATGAATTCGCCGGCCTTCGCCAAATCGTTGGCAGAATAATAAGCCGAATTGTGAGATACGGTGACGACGGCGGAGGTTACATCAAATGTGAACTCAGACTGTCCCAAGAACTGGTCATTGAGATAAGAGGTGGCACTTTTGGGATTGGAGGGATCGAACAGTGCAGCCATCTGATCCACGGAATAGGTGTATTTAGTGTCGGGGAACTGTGCGAGAATTACAGGAACGCGGTTGTATTGAAGGGCGCCGGTCCTGGCTTGCTGTGCCCTGAGGGTGCGGGCGGAAGCGCGGTTCAGGGACGAGGCGGATTTGGTGACGGCGCCAAGACGGCTGTTGTTCAGTACCTGCTGAGGCACGCTGGCATCACCGACGGCGAATCCGGTACTGCTCCTGCGTCCGTCCATGTCGTGATATGCATAATACCATACGCCGTCTGCAGCACGTGTGACGGCACATCCGTCAAGAGTGGTAACTGAGTGCTTGAATTCGTCACCGCTTATGACAGCATGGAATGTCATACCGTCAGGCTGGGTCAGGAGGACAGTACCCTTATAGGCCGGGACTGCGCCCATGATGGTGCAACCGAGCAGGCACAGGGCCGCAATAATGTTTTTTTTCAGCATGGTTTAGGTCTGTATTCGTGTCAGGATATAAAGATAGGCTTTTCCGCGAACAAAAACAAGGAGCCGGCAACAATCACTCGTTGTCGACTCCTATGACGTGTACTAAAACCTAAACCTACATGATAGATGCAGACCGGTTTAGAAACGTTGCAAAAAAAATCAAATTTTTTTGTAAATTTTATTAGGCTTTGGAAGCATCAACGGAAACCTTGCGGAAATCCTTGAGGTCTTTCATAAGGGCGAGGGCGGCTTTACGTGCGCGTGCACCTGCTGCTTTGTTACCTTTAACTACCTGTGCTTCAGCGTTCTTTGCGAACTCAGCATACTCTGCTGCAATCTTTTCAACGAGTGTTTTCATTTTTTTTAGGATTATAGTGCGTTAAACAATAAGTTTCAGCGTTAAACAATATGTTTCAAATCTTTGTGCAAGATAGGAATTTATCTGAACAAAACAAAAAAAAATGAAATTATTCCACTCTCTTTCTCACATTTACCATATTCATGGCTCTATCAGCCCCTATGGTCGAAAAAGCTTTAATTCCCTCAATGACTCTTTTGCATATCTCAGGCATCGCCTCTTTTTCTTCCGCAGTAAGCTCTCCAAGTACATAGTCGATCTGTCCTCCGCGGGAGAAATCGCTGCCCACACCTATCCTGATGCGGGTATAATCGGATGTACCAAGAAGTTCTTCAATATTCTTCAGGCCATTATGACCACCGGCGCTGCCGTTCTTACGCATGCGCAGGGTCCCGAACGGAAGGTTGATATCATCGGAGATGACAAGAAGATTCTCCATAGGGAGCTTGAGTTTCTGCATCCAGTAGCGGACAGCATTGCCGCTGAGATTCATATATGTAGAGGGTTTGAGCAGATAGAAATGCCGTCCTTTGAAAGAAATCTCCGCGACGTCGCCGTAGCGTTCCGTCTTAAAAAGAGTATTGGACGCCTCAGACCAGGCGTCCAATACCATAAAACCCATATTGTGCCTGGTAGAAGCGTACTCGGCCCCGATGTTGCCTAACCCGGTGATCAAATAGTTCATACCAGAATGGAATCAGAAATTATTTTGCCTTTGCTGCCTCGGCTGCTGCCTGCTGCATGGCACGGGTAGCCTTGACGCGGCAGATGATGGTGTTCTTCTCAGTGAGAACGGTCACGCCGTCAAACTTGAGCTCACCGGCGGTGAGACGCTTGTCGAGTCCGAGAGGAGTGATATCCACGTCGAGGGTGTCAGGAAGGTTGTTCAGAAGACCTGATACCTTGAGGGAGCGCTGGAGCTGGGTGAATTTACCACCGGCCTGCACACCTACAGGGTGACCCTGGAGCTTGAGGGGGATATTGATGACGATAGGTTTCTTGTCATTGACGGCGAGGAAGTCTGCATGGAGGCAGATATCGTCAATAGGATGCCACTGGAGCTCGTGAGCTACGCACTGGTATACTTTACCGTCGATGTTGAGATCTACGATGTATGCGTTGGGAGTGTGGGTGAGGGCCTTGAGGTCCTTTGCGTCTACGGTGAAGAGGATGTTTTCGATGCCCTGTCCGTAAAGGTTGCAGGGAACGAGGCCCTGGGCGCGGAATGCCTTGATGGTGGCCTTGTTGCCGACTTTGCGGAGCTGGCCTTTGAGTTCAAGATGTTTCATCTCAAAAAAATGTTTAAAATGTGTTACTCAGTCCGGAAAATACCGGACCCCATTGCACCAAAAAGCGTTACTTAGCTTTTTAATAGCGCGCAAAGATACGATATTTCCGGGAAGTATGCAAATTTTGGTAGTTTGGTCGAAAAGGAGTAAATTTGCGTCCTGTTTTAATATAGAGTATTTACCATTAAAGATAATTAATCATGAGAAAGAAAATCGTAGCCGGCAACTGGAAAATGAACACCACCGTTGCCGAGGGCGTAGAACTCGCCAAGGCCGTAGCAGCCGCTTCTTCACAGGTTCCCTCACAGGTAGGTCTCGTAGTGGCTCCCCCCTTCACTCACCTCGTAAGCGTAGCTGAGGCACTCAAGGGTTCCAAGGTAGAGCTTTCCGCCCAGAACTGCGCTGACAAGGAGAAAGGCGCCTATACCGGAGAGGTCGCAGTAAACATGCTTACCTCCGCAGGCTGCCAGTGGACCATCCTCGGTCACTCAGAGCGTCGCCAGTACTACGGTGAAACAGACGAGAAGCTCGTTGAGAAGACCAAACTCGCTCTCGCAGCAGGTCTCGGCGTAATTCTCTGCGTAGGTGAAAACCTCGACGAAAGAGAGGCAGGCAAACACTTCGATGTAGTTACCGCCCAGATCAAGAACGTCCTCTACAACTTCACCGAGGCCGATATGGCAAAGGTAGTGGTTGCATACGAGCCTGTATGGGCCATCGGTACCGGCAAGACCGCTACAGCAGAGCAGGCTGAAGAAATCCACGCTTGCATCCGCAAGGTCCTCGCTGACAAGTTCGGCGCCAAGGTAGCTGACGACACCACCATCCTTTACGGCGGCAGCTGCAAACCTTCAAACGCAAAAGAACTCTTCGCACAGCCTGACATTGACGGCGGCCTCATCGGTGGCGCAGCCCTCAAGGCAGACGACTTCATCCAGATCGCACTTTCCTTCTAAAATGAAGAACTTTGTAGAAGAACTTACCTGGAGAGGCATGATTCAGGACATCATGCCGGGGACCGAAAAGAAGCTCATGGAAGGGCCTCAGGGAGCGTATGTCGGCATCGACCCGACCGCCGACTCGCTCCACATCGGTCACCTGGTCAGCGTGATGATCCTCAAGCATTTCCAGAACTGCGGACACAAGCCCTTCGCCCTCGTGGGCGGAGCCACCGGCATGGTGGGAGACCCTTCGATGAAATCCGCGGAGCGCAACCTCCTCGATGAAGAGACACTCAACCACAATGTTGCCTGCATCAAGGCACAGCTGAGCCGCTTCCTCGATTTCGACTCCGACGCTCCCAACACAGCCGAGCTCGTCAACAACTACGACTGGATGAAGGACTACTCATTCATCAACTTCATCCGCGATATCGGCAAGCACATCACCGTCAACTACATGATGGCCAAGGACTCCGTCAAGAAACGTCTTTCCACCGAGTCACGCGAAGGCATGTCTTTCACCGAATTCAGCTACCAGCTGATGCAGGGCTATGACTTCTACTGGCTCTGGAAAAACAAAGGCTGCATCCTGCAGCTAGGCGGTTCCGACCAGTGGGGCAACATCACCACCGGCACCGAGCTCATCCGCAGGATTGACGGCGGCGAGGCATTCGCACTTACCTGCCCCCTCATCAAGAAGGCAGACGGCACCAAATTCGGCAAGACCGAAAAGGGCAACATCTGGCTCGACCCCGAGCGCACTAGTCCCTACGAGTTCTACCAGTTCTGGCTCAATGTCGCCGACGATGACGCAGAACGCTACATCAAGATCTTCACAATGCTCGACCGTCCCACTATCGAGGCTCTCATCGAAGAGCATCGTCAGGACCCGGGACAGCGCAAGCTCCAGAAAGTCCTTGCCCGCGAGGTCACCATCATGTGCCACGGACAGGCTGAGTATGACAATGCCATTGCTGCCTCGGGCATGCTTTTTGGCAATGCCACCTCAGAAGAACTCCGAAAGCTTGACGAGAAGACCTTCCTTGCAGTATTCAGCGGCGTGCCGACATTCGAAATTGCCAAGGCAGACCTTCCCTGCGGTATCATCGACCTTCTCGCCGAGAAGACATCGGTATTCCCTTCCAAAGGCGAATGCCGCAAGATGATACAGGGCAATGGAGTCAGCCTCAACAAGGACAAGGTCACTGACATCAACTATGAAGTGACTGAAAAAGACATTGTTGACGGCAAATACATTCTCGCCCAGAAAGGCAAGAAGAACTACTTCATCATAAAAGTGACGGAATAAAATATGGAAAAAGCACCGAGCACAAGACAATTGAAAGTAGGCAGGGAGATCCAGAAACACCTTGCCGAAATCATCCGCGCCAAAGGCATGGCTGCCTTCGGCGGAGCGATGGTCACTGTGAGCGAGGTACGCATCAGCCCTGACCTGTCCGTGGCAAAAGTGTACGTCAGCATCTTCCCTTCCGAAAAGCAAGGCGAAGTCATGAACATCCTCCAGGAAAACCTCAAAGCCTTAAGGGGCGAACTCGGCCACAAAGTGGCCAGGCAGCTCCGCATCGTGCCGGAGCTCATATTCTATCTCGACACCACCCTCGACTACGCGGAGCACATAGATGAATTGCTGAAAAAGTAGCATGAACCTGCCCTTTTTCATAGCAAGACGTTATCTGTTCGCCCGCAAGTCGCACAATGTGATCAACATCATCTCGGCGATCAGCATGGCCGGCATGGCTGTCGGTACGGCTGCGCTTGTGATAATACTCTCTGTATATAACGGATTCAACGACCTCGTGGAGCATAGCTTCAGCGAGGTCGATCCGGATATACTCGTCACCCCCGCCAGAGGCAAAGTCTTCGTCCCCGACAGCACGACATTCTCCGCACTCTACGACGACCCGTCCGTGCTCAGCATTTCAGAAATCATGGAAGACAACATCTTCCTGAGTTACGATGGCGGCCAGTCAGTCTGCCGTGCCCGCGGAGTGGACGCTGTATATGAAGACGAGACTCTCCTGCACAACCACCTCCTTGAAGGTAGCTTCACACTCCACAACGGCACTCTCCCCATGGCGGCAGTCTCCGTCGGCCTCGCGCAGAATCTTGGCATCAATCCGAGGTTTGTCCTGCCTCTCGAAATCCACTACCCCTCCCGGACTGGCAACATCTCAATAACCAATCCGGCAGCCTCCGTACATTCCAAAAACCTGCGCCCCTCCTGCATCTTCTCCGTCAACAGCGACATGGACGCAGACATGATCATCATCCCCATCGAGACCATGCGCGAGCTGATGCAATATGAAAGCGAAGTCAGTGCCATCGAAATCCGCCTCACCCCAGGCACCTCCACCAAATCCATAATCAAAGCCATCCAAAAATCCCTCGGCGACGGCTACAAGGTCAGCGACCGCTACCACCAGAAAGAAAGCATCTACAAGATGATGCGCTACGAGAAAGCCGCCATCTTCCTGATACTCATCTTCGTCATCATCATCATTGCCTCCAACATCTTCGGCTCCCTCACCATGCTCATCATCGAAAAAGAAGGAGACATCGCGACTCTTCGCAGCATGGGCGCCACTTCCGGTCTCATCAAAAGAATATTCATTCTCGAAGGCTGGCTGATCTCCCTCACCGGAATGGCAGCAGGTCTCGTTATCGGCATCATCTTCGTCCTGCTGCAGCAACATTTCGGCTTCATCAGCATGCCCTCCGGCTTTATGGTCAATGCCTACCCCGTAATCCTCCGACCGGCCGACCTCATACTCGCAGCCGCAGGTGTCTCCGCCGTTGGCTACATTATCGCACGAATGACCTCTTCCTTCGACTCCAGGGAATAATCCGACACCAGCAACTTTCCTTCGACCAGCCCGAACACCCTGTCAGCCACCGCCATCGCATCATGAACGTCATGCGATGAAAACAACAGCACCTTTCCCGTCCCGTGAGCCAGCTCGCACAGCACTTGAAGTACCATACGCCTTGAAGGCACATCCAGAAATGCGGTCGGTTCATCCAGCAAAATCAAATCCGCCTCCCTCGTGAGCGCCGTAGCAATGCAGGCCCTCTGGAACTGCCCGTCACTCAGCGAAGCGATATCCTTGAGCCTCAACTCATTAAGCCCCAACAATTTCAACGCGCCGTCCACCCTTCTCACCGCCTCCGAAGACAACAACCCCTGCCAATTGCTTGACCTATAACAAGATGTGCGAACAAATTCTTCCACCGTAAATCCCTTCACCTTCGGAATTCCCGTCGGCACCATCGCCACCCTGCCACAAGAAATACTTCCCCCAAGAGGCTTCACCAACCCGGCTAACGTCTTCATCAGCGTGGACTTACCGCTTCCGTTCGGGCCGCACAGCAGCACGCACTCCCCCGGGGCAATCTCAAATGACACCCCCTCCGCCACCACATCCCGGTAGCCAAGTTTCAAATTCTCCACGGCAATCATACCTTCCTCCATAAAATAATGAATATCAATGGAATACCAATAACAGCCATCATACTACCTACCGGCAACGGCATCACCCAGGCCTGCGAAATAATGTCCGCCGCAAGGGTCATCCCGGCGCCGCAGAACAACGTCATCCACAACACCTTACGATGTACCGAACTACCCATGACCCACCTCGCGGCGTGAGGTGCAACAATCCCGACAAACCCGACCGGTCCGCAAAAAGCCACGGCCGCTCCCGTCATAAGGCAACTACCGGCCATAGCCAAGAACCTCACCCTTCGCACCTTAACCCCGGTCATCAATGCATAATCATCTCCAAACAGCACCGCATCCATTCCCCCTGCATTTATCCCTGCCAGCACAA
>JAFZPY010000142.1 GCA_017552475.1 Bacteroidales bacterium
ACGCCTGAACCGAGGATGTTGCGCTCGAAGATTTCGCCGTAGCCAGCGAGGGCGTCGATACCTTCCTGGATACGAGCGCCGCCGGAGTCATTGAGTCCGATGCAAGGTGCGCCGTTTGTCACGGCCATGTCCATGACCTTGCAGATTTTCTCTGACATGGTCTTGGAGAGAGAACCGCCTGAGACGGTGAAGTCCTGTGCAAATACATAAACGAGACGGCCGTCGATGGTACCCTGTCCGGTCACCACGCCGTCGCCGTCGAAGTGCTGCTTGTCCATGCCGAAGTTGGTGCAACGGTGCTGGACGAACATGTCATATTCTTCGAAGCTGCCCGGGTCGAGAAGAAGTTCAAGTCTCTCGCGTGCAGTGAGTTTGCCTTTCTGGTGCTGGGCGTCGATCCTTTTCTGACCACCGCCGAGTCTGGCGGCTGCCCTGCGTTCTACCAGTTCTTTGATTTTTTCCTGCTGTATGCTCATAAAATTTAACGTTTGCTAGGCACAAGTCGCTGACTTTCAGCTGTCTGTGTGCGAATGTTCTACGCCGCTACGGGCATAATCGGACAAATATACGAATTTTTTATGATACGAAAAAGGCTGACCTAGTGGCGGGCCAGCCTTATATAATGATGTATCAAACTGTTACTCAAGCGGTTTGAGGGTGGTGTACACGTTGGTGACGTCTTCGTCCTCTTCGAGGAGACCGGTGAGTTTGTCGAGAGCGGCTCTCTGGTCGGGATCGACATCCTTGAGGTCCACGTTGGGAATCTGCTCGAAACCACCGGATACAAGGTCGTAGCCATTGTCCTCGATAAATTTCTGGAGAGCACCGTAGGAGGTGTAGTCGCCGTAGATGACGATCTCTGAAGTCACGTTCTCATCCTCGTCCTCAATCTCCTGCTTGAAGACCTCGTCGGCACCGTAGTCGATGAGCTCAAGCTCGAGCTCTTCTACGTCAATAGGCTTGGCAGGATCCTCTTTGATACGGAAGATGCACTTGTGATCGAACATGAATGATACGGAACCGCTTGTGCCGAGGGAGCCGCCGCATTTTGTGAAGTAGCTGCGGACATTGGCAACGGTGCGGGTAGTGTTGTCGGTAGCGGTCTCTACGAGGTAGGCGATACCGTGAGGGCCGTATCCCTCATATATGACCTCTTTATAGTCGCCGAGGTTTTTGTCGGTGGCTTTCTTGATGGCGCGCTCGATGTTTTCCTTGGGCATGCTCTCGTTACGTGCCTCGGCGAGGAGGGCGCGGAGACGAGGGTTGCCGACAACATCAGGGCCGCCCTGCTTGACGGCGATGGTGATTTCTTTACCGAGTTTTGTGAAAACGCGGGCCATGTGACCCCAGCGTTTCATTTTCCTTTCTTTCCTGAACTCAAATGCTCTTCCCATAATTATTCGGCTGATTCAATGCGGGTAATGTATTTGTCAATATCCATGCCCTCGATGGACTGGGGATACTGATCTTTGATTTTCTTGTAGTATGCGAGGGCGGAAGCCTTGTCGCCAATCTCCTCGGCGGCTACGCCGGCCTTGAGAAGGTATGTGGCGGAGAATACGTCTGATGAGGTCTCGGCTGCCTTCTCGAAGTATGAGATGGCGGTCTTGTACTGCTCGAGTCCTACATATGCGTCACCGATGCAAGCCTGTGCGCGGGCGAGGAGGATGTGGTCTTCACCGTTATATTTTTTCAGATACTTGATGGCGTCTTCGAAATTACCAAGATTAAGCTCTGAAACACCGGCATAAAGATATACTGCTTCACCGGCCTTGTCGCCGTAGCGGGAAACGATGTCGCGGAGACCGAGGTTGTTGTCGTCACCGGTGAGGGCAAGCTCGTATTCACCAGCGGCAAAGCTCTGCTCGGCGCGGAAAAGCTCAGCGGCGGCTTCGGCCTTCTTGGGCTGGAGGTAGAACTTGGAGTAAGCCAGGACGGAGAGGCCTGCTACCAGAGCCACGCAGAGGCAGCCTACGATGACAGTCTTGTACTGGTTGAAAAACTGTTCTGTCTTGGAAACGGCTTCGTCTACGTTCTGCTGGCGGAGCTTCTCTTCCTGTGTCAATTCATTTTTAGCCATTTGGTATAGTATTTTATTGATTTCAGTGTCTTCAAAATCCCCGGTCTCCCGGAAACAGACTGCAAAAATATAAATATTTTCGTGAATGCGCAAGACTTGCCTGATTACTGAATAATTCTTATTTTTGTACGGATAAATACACACCATGCCGACCCTCCGTAAAATAGTAGTTCAGGATTATCGCAACATTGAGCTGCAAGACATCGAATTCTCGCCCAACGTCAACTGCATCAGCGGCAACAACGGCGAGGGCAAGACCAATCTGCTCGATGCCATCTACTATTTGTCAATGACCAAAAGCGCTTTCCCCACCCCCGACCGCTTCAATTTCCGTTACGGCACTCAGGGATTCACCATCGCCGGCACCTACTCCATGGAAGGCGGCCTCACGTCCCGCTTCTCCATCAGCGTCACATCCGACGGCACCAAGCGGCTCTTCCGCGACGACAAGCCCTACGAGCGCTTCTCCGACCATATCGGCGTACTGCCGGTAGTAATGGTCTCACCCGCAGATATCTCAATGGTCAATGAATCCGGCGACGAACGCCGCCGTTTCTCCAATGCCGTCCTGTCCCAGCTCGACCGCAGCTACCTCTCATCCACCCAGCTGTACAACAAGCTTCTCCAACAACGCAACCGCCTCCTCAAAGAGGGCAATGCCGATCCCGGGCTCATCACGGTATTCGACGAACGTCTCTCTGCCGCTGCTACCCCCATCTATGAAGCCAGGAAGCGCCTTGTCGCCGACATCACGCCTATCATAGCGGACTACTACCGTCTCCTCTCCGGCGGCCGCGAGAGCGTCAGCATCGACTACCGTTCCGACCTCAGCCGCGGCCCCCTCAGCGACCTCCTGCAACAGTCCATGGAAAAGGACCGCATTTTCCGATACACCACCGTCGGCATCCAGCGCGACGACTTCATCTTCAAGATGAACGGCGAACCGATCCGCCGCTGCGGCTCCCAGGGGCAGCAGAAATCATTCCTCGTGGCGCTCAAATTCGCCCAATACGAAATAATGAAGAAAGGCTATGGCTTTGCCCCGATGCTGCTTCTTGACGATGTTTTTGACAAACTCGACATGTCCCGCATTTCCAACCTCATCGGCATGGTGGCAGGCAACGACTTCGGCCAGATCTTCATCACCGACTCCAATAAAGTCCGCCTCAGCGGCATAGTCGACCGCATCACAGACGAGAGCGCATACTTCGACACCGCAGGAGGCGTCTTCACCAGAATATAGGCCATGGCAACACAGAGATTTCCCGGACATATCCACATCACCCGCAAGGAGCCCCAACCCATGGAGTCCCTCCTTGGCCGGTGTATTCGCAGCATGGGCCTCACTCCCGGCATTAACACCCGCCGCATCTTCGCCGCCTGGGACGAAGCTTCCGGCGCCGGCCCCTTTACTCTCAACCGTTTCTTCCGCTCCGGCACCCTGTACATCACCGTCCGCTCCTCCGTTATCCGCAGCCAGCTGTACTTCCAGCGCGACCTGCTGATAGAGAAAATCAATACGATACTACGCACCGACGCTATGTTCGACCCCACGTCGCAGACCGTCGGCTTTGTCAAAAACATAGTCCTCAAATGAAAATAGTAGCAGATACCAATATCCCCTTCCTCAAGGGCGTCTTCGAACCCTACGGCTCCGTTCTCTACAAAGACGGCCGTGCCATCACTCACGAGGACCTCATAGACGCCGACGCCCTTGTCATTCGCACACGCACCCGTTGCAACGCCGAAATGCTCGACGGCACTGCAGTCAAAGTCATATCAACAGCGACGATCGGCACCGACCACATCGACCTGCCGTACTGCAAGGAGCGCGGCATCTCTGTCCACAATGCCGAAGGCTGCAACGCAGGCGGTGTCATGGACTACGTCTTCTCAGCCCTCTACGGCGTGGCTTCGCGCCATTCCATCCGGCTGGATGGCGTCACCCTCGGCATTGTCGGAGTGGGCAATGTGGGCAAGCGTGTCGAGCAGATGGCACGCTCGCTCGGCTTCAATGTCCTCCTTTGCGATCCGCCCCGCGCTGCTGCTGAGGGCCCTGAGGGCTTCGTCGACCTTGACTACCTGCTCGCCAATTCCCGTATCGTCACGATGCACACCTACCTTGACGACACGACCCGCGGCATGGCCGATGACGAATTCTTCCGCAAAATGCAGGACGGAGCCATCTTTATCAATGCATCCCGCGGCGAAGTGGTCAATGAGGCCGCCCTCATGCACTCCATGCCGAAACTGGGCCCCGTCATCATAGACACATGGTGCAACGAGCCCGATATCAACCGCAACCTCCTTGGCCTTGTCGACATAGCTACACCCCATATAGCCGGCTACTCCTACCAGGGCAAACAAAAAGGCACGGCCCTCGCCGTACAGGCTGTGGCCCGCGAATTCGGCATCACCGACCTCTACGACTATTTCCCCGAAACGGAACTTGACGAGATGAAACCTCTCCTCCTCGACGTCAAGGGCCGCAACCAGGGCGAGATAGCCTCTGTATTCCAATACAACTATCCCATCTTCACCGACGACTTCCTCTTCCGCATGGATCCCTCGTCCTTTGAGAAGATGCGTTCCGAATACCGTTACCGTCGCGAATTCTACATAGAATAACACCTATAATTACTAATAGCCATGTTCAGCCAGAATGACATTATACAGATAGAACAACGAGGCTCCTCCATAAAGGCAGTCGATGAGCAGATAGAACACTTCAAAAAAGGATTCCCCTGGATGAAAATCGTCGGTCCGGCCACGCCGGAGAGGGGAATAGTCGTGCTGGATGATGCTGCTGCCGATGCGGCCGTGGCATACAATACCACCGCCAGTGTCGCCGGCCGCTGCAAATTCGTCCCGGCTTCAGGCGCTGCCTCGCGCATGTTCAAAGACATATTTGCCGGCCTCAGCGTCATGGAAGAGGGGGGTGACATCGCACCCGATTCTCCTGCCGGTAAACTCGTCGCATCCATCGATAAGTTTGCATTCTACTCCGAGGCCCTTTTCGGAAAGCAGGAGGACAGCCCGGCTTATCGTAAGAGCGTGCTGTCCAAGGTCCTTAATCCTGAAGGACTTGGCTACGGGAGCAAGCCAAAGGGCGTGATTGGATTCCATCGTTATGCCGACGGCGAAATCCGCACGGCTATTGCCGAACATCTCGTCGAAGCACAGGAATATATGCGCAATCCTGACGATACCTGCGACATCGTGATAACTATTTCACCAGAGCACCGTCTGCTTTTCGATGATGCGATAGCAGAGATAAAGGATGTATATGAGCGCAGATACGGAGTGCGTTACCGTATCACGTTCACGTTCCAGGACCGTGCGACCGACACCATCGCCGTAGACCTCAAAAACAGGCCGTTCCGCACTGAAAGCGAATCTCTTCTGTTCCGTCCTGCAGGACATGGCGCACTCATCCACAATCTCGATCGCGTGGATGCCGAGCTTGTATCCATTAAGAATATAGATAACGTCGCCCACGAGCACTATCTGCCCACGACATCCCGTTTTAAGAAGGTGCTGATGGGCAAGGCACTTGAACTTCGTGATACCATTTTTGCATTCCTGCACCGTTTCGACGCCATCACCGACCCGTCGGGTGCTGAGGCTCACCAGCTCTGCAATGAAGTGGAAAAATTCCTCGACAGGGTGCTGTGCATCCAGATTCCTCTGGCGCACAATCCTATAGAGAGGATGGAGATGCTACGTTCTAAACTCGACCGTCCCATCCGCGTATGCGGTATGGTACGCAACGAAGGTGAACCCGGCGGCGGACCGTACATCATTGCGGGACGCGACGGGGCAACATCCCTCCAGATACTCGAGAGCGTACAGATCAACAAGGCTGACAACGGCTCTATGGAAGCGATGTCGAGAGCGACGCACTTCAACCCGGTGGATCTCGTATGCTGCATGCGCGATTACAAGGGACAGAAATTTGACCTCCTGAAATACGTTGACCAGGAAGCCGGCTTCATATCTTCCAAGAGCTATCTCGGAAAAGAACTGAAGGCCCTTGAACTTCCGGGCCTTTGGAACGGAGCCATGAGCGACTGGAACACTCTTTTCGTAGAAGTTCCGCTTGAAACATTCAATCCGGTCAAAGTCGTGCTTGACCTCCTTCGCCCCACACATCAGGGATAACCAACATTAAATACATACTATTAAATTAAATGAAACCAACACTTATCTTTGCCTCAGTCGCGGCAATTATCGCCGTGTCCTGCAGCGGTCCGGCTGTGTCTTCAGAAGGCGGTCTCCGCCATGTTTCACCTTCCGTAAAAGGGATGGATGGTAAAAGGCTCGAACTGATTGACTCCGTTGTCAACGGTGCAGTTGCGGCCGGGGAGATTCCCGGAGCCGTTGTGTGCGTCGTAAGGGATGACAAGGTCGTTTTTGAGAAAGCCTACGGCTATAAATCCATTGTCCCGGAGAAGGTGGAAATGACCACCGACGTGGTATTCGACCTGGCTTCCGTCAGCAAGTGCGTTGGTACGACGCTGTCATTCATGCAGATTGTGGAGAAGGGACTTGTGAGGCTCACTGACCCGGTGAAGATGTATATCCCCGGTTTTAAACCCTGGACAGACCCTGAGACAGGAGAGACTGTCGACATCATTGTACGTGACCTTCTCACTCATTCTTCAGGTCTTCCTCCCTATGTGGATGTCAATACAGTCTCCAGTCTCTACGGGGAGCCTTGCCCTGAAGGACTTATGGAATACATAGCCGGCTCCACGGCCAGGAAATACCGTCCGGGAAGCGATTTTACATACAGCTGCCTCAATTTCGTGACACTTCAGAATATCCTTCAGAATGTCACCGGCATGAGACTCTGCGATTATGCGCAGAAGAACGTATTCGACGCCCTCGGCCTTAAGCACACCTGCTATCTGGCTGCAGAACATCCTGATATCATGCCGTACGTGGCTCCGACGGAGGTACAGCCTGACGGGCAGCCACTTCTGGGACTCGTGCACGATCCCCTGGCTCGTCGCCTGAACGCAGGCAACTCCGGCAACGCCGGAGTATTCTCCTGCGTTGAAGACCTCGCAGTCATTTCCGCGGCCATCATCGGCGGCGGAGAAATCGGCGGACGCCGCATCCTCGGCTCGCAGACCGTGCGCGCCATGGCGCGCATCCCTGCGGAGAACGCTCCGCATATCGGTCGCGCCCTCGGCTGGGACATCCGCAGCGACTACTCCGGCTTCAAGGGTGACATCTTCAATCCCGATACCGCCCTCAACCACAATGGCTACACCGGCACTTCCATGGTGATAGACCTTTCCTCCCGCACGGCTGTCATCATCCTTACCAACCGCGTCCATCCCTCCGACGGCGGTGCCGTTGGCCGCACTCGCGCGGTCGTATCCAACATCGTCGCTTCTTCCATTATACGATAGCGTAGAATAGATGCCATATAATTGATTCTCCCTCCCAGGCTAAGACATGGGATGGAGAATCTTATTTGTACTATATGGCCGTTTCTGAGATCCTCGGAGCGTGGCTCCAAGGATGACGCGAAAAAACTCACCGTCATTCTTGACCCGCAGGGTCGAGAATCTCGAAGACGACACTGCCGTGCGTCATTCTGAGGGGAAGAATTCGCTTCACTTAGAACGACATGCGGAGACCGAGCAGGAACTGTCGGCCGCGGAGGCGGGTAGAGGAGGATATAGTCCGGTAGGAGGTGATGGTCTCGCGCCGATATTCGTCAATATCAAGGAGGTTGCGGCACTGGATGTAGGCGGTGCCTTTGGAAAGGCGCCAGGAGAGGGTGCTCTTGAGGAGGGGACGGTTGTATACTGTGACGCCGGGAATGCGTTCGCGCCGCATGTAGCCTTCGAGGTCGAAGTCCAGTTTCTTATATGGTGTGATGCGGAGATTGCCTTCGCCTGTGAGGATGTGGCTGGTGACGTTGCTCAGGCGGCTCTCTGTCATTTGACGGGTATATTCACCTTTGATTGTGAGAGATATCCAATTGGCAGGGTTGGTACGAATCGTTGCGCCTGTTTTGATGCTTCGGGTGGTGTAGCCCACAAGTGTCTGTTGTAGATATTCCTCCATATTGGAGTGATCATAGCCGGCGGTGACTTCGAGCATTAGGGTTTTGACGCCGAAGTATTTGCGTACGCTGCCGTTTGCGCTGTAGGAGTATGTCGTGACGGGAAGGGGAATGTTTTTCGAAAGAGTGAAGTCGTCGAGGTATTGGTTAGAGGCGGTATTGTCCCGGCGCTGGCGGCTGTAGGAGCCGTTGAGGTTCATGAAGAGCATGCCGATGGGGTCTGAGTAGCGTATACCGGCATAGGCGTTGAAGCGGGCGTTGCGGTTGAGGCTGTCGGGACGGGAAATGGTACGGTAGTTCTTCATTATCACAGCGTTGAGAAGGGACTGAGGCGCGGAACGGGTGATGCTGTAGCCGGCTCTGATATTGGTTTCCAGTTTGGTGGAGATATTGTGATGTATAGATAGTGATGGAGACAGGTCGGGATAGATGATATTATCACGTCCATTGATAAGAAGGACATGAAATATCGCAGGGAGGGCAGCAATTATGCGTAAGTTGCCGATATTGATGTCGTCTTTCAGGGAGAGATTTGGGTTAATGGTGGTGATGGATAGTTGGTCATGGAGGGGCTCGGACAGGGTAGCCATGCCGGAGAGCTCCGATTTACGGCTGATGTAATCCATGCCGAGGGAGGCATTGATGTCAATTTTGTGCCTTCCGGTACTCAGACTCATTCCGGTGGAGTGGCTGGTGACGAGGTCGTTCTGGAGATAGGACTGGTCGTAGGTATTGCCGCCGGTCTCGTATGTGGCAGAATGCGCATTGTGCAGGAATGTGATTGTGCTGTTGATGTTTATGGCTCTGCGCCCTTTGCGGAGAGTGAGTCGGAGGTCGTTGTTGGCTTTGAAGGATGGAAGGTCGTATTGCTGGCCGTAGATGTAGCGCCCCTCGCCGTTGGATGTGTTGTCGCGGAACTGGCCTGAGAGGGAGAAGGCCTCAGAGAGGAAACGTGCGGTGGAATTCTCTTCGTAGGTGACCTGACCTTGGAAGTAGTTTTTGCGGTCGGTGAGAGATTTGTGGTCGTCGATGGTCATGGTGGTGCCATCGTCAAAGGTGATTGTTTCGGAAGAGGAAGAGGCTTCGTTGTATCTTTCTGCTGCGGCGTTGATGTTCAGGCGGAGTTGGGAGTGGCTGCCGGTTTTGGCGAGGTGGTTGAATGTGGCGATACCGGAGATGTTGTCATACCAGTATTCTTTGGGGATGGGAAGGGTTGACGTCGAAGGATTCAAAGGGGTGGAGAGCTGGTTGTCAAGGCCTCCGGTTATGAGGTAGGCCCTTGGCGTGCTGCTGGTGCCGGGCTGCTCCATGAGTTCCCGGATGATGTCTGCGCCAAGGTTGTTGCCTTTGAGGAGATAGAGGTCCTGGTTTTTCTTGCCGAAACGTGTGAACATGGCTTTGGCATTGAAGAGGGGAAACGGGGGGAGGCCGGCGAGGATGTCGCCGGTGAATATCCATGAGCCGCGCGCGTCTTCCTTGAGGACGATATTGACGGCGCTTCGCTCGGAGGGATCGAGATCTTTTAAAGCGTTGATAGGCTGGTGGTTGAGATAGACGTCGACTCGGGCGACATCGCCAGCTTTGAGGTTGTTGGTGACGACGCCGTAGCGTCTGCCCATGAGGTCGAGGTTTTCAACGTAGAACTTGTTGATGGCTTCACCTTCGTGAAGGATTGTCCCGGACTCGGTGGTGGTGAGGCCTGGGATTTTGTTGATCAGGTCGCCGAGGACCTGCTCAGAGCCATCGGTAAAGGCCTGAACATAGAAGGACAGGGTATCGCCGACGCGTCTTATGGGACCGGATTTGACGGATGCGGGCTGTATCTTCATGGCCTGTTCTTCAAGCGCGATGATGATATCGGAGGTCCTGCCATTAGTGCTGATGCTTGCAGCTGCGTAACCCATCATCGTCACTTTTATTGTGTTGATAGTCACGTCGTCTTGAATATTGATTGCGAAGCTGCCGTCGGCCCCACTGTATGCAAAACCCTTCTGTGTGTTGTCGCTGTACGCCAGCACAAATGCCCCGGCCACCGGCTCCCCGCTCTTCTTGTCCTTCACCTCCCCGGTGATCCGGTACGAGGCCCAAGCATTGCAGAGAGTCAGCAGCGACAGTATCGCGGCCATTATGACGGCTCTATTTATTTTTCCAATAGTCACTGGGGATAAGGGGGATGTATTTCATTTTCTTTTCTCGTCCTGGTGTTCTCCTGATAACACGAATTCCGGCCATATCTTCGTAATATCCATCTTCAGTCCTTAATCTCATATTCATGCGTTCGGCTTCAAACGGAGAAAGAAAAAAATGCCGAAATTCTTCATTTCTTCTGGTATTGAAACGTGGATAACACAAATCAAGGAAATCCATGCGATTATGATTCTCAAGACTATCTGTCCAAACGAGCTTAAAATGGAACAGGTCTTCACTATCTTTGGCATCAACGATTAGTCCTGGTGTGCCCCAAAGCCTCCATGGCCCTGCGGGAATTGGAATCTCTTCTGTATACCACACTATCCAAGTCCTTCCAAGATAATCTGCAATGGCCTTTTTACATTTGCAGCTATCAATAGTGTCTGATTCGTCGGTAAGAGTCCATGAAGGCATTTCTAACTTGCCTTCACTCCTCATCGTTATGCTTATCCTCTTGTAACATTGGACGTAATTACTGTTATTATAATCCATGAAAGTAACTTCATCCAATTTGGGATTGGGAAGGGAGATAATCTTGTAATATTCGGCCGGATCTTTTGTCATACCTCTCTCGTCAAAAGCCAGAAGTCTTAAGGAATCACGCTCATATGAATATTCATCATAAAAAACAGACTTTCCGTCAATATAGTCAAGACGCATATTAAGATATTTTACCCAATCCATCTCCTTTGCATTTTTTCTGTAAAAAAAATATCCGCAGCGCAATCCATTCTCTTGGGAAAATGACGTTATCGGCATTGTTAATAATGCCGATAACGCTAAAATGTAAACTCTAAAAGTCATTTGACTACTCTCATGTTAGACTAATTTCCACCACAATGTTCTGCTTCAAGGACTTCCAAATGTGTTGCAAGAAAATCATCAGAGGGCTGAAAACTTAGTTCTACACATTCTTCATAACCGCAGGATGTGAGAAAACCATAATAGTAACTCTCGGCATACAATTTAATAGCCCCGGCAAAGAGAAATGCAGCAACGGCTGCAAAAGCATAAATTTTTTTCATATTGTTTGATTTTTTAGTTTCTATAAAGATGAAAATAATGTTTGAATTATAATATTGTGAGCTCTGACTTTTACACAAAAGATATTATTATTAATAAGTTGCTTGTTATTTCCAATATTCAACAGGAATGAGGGGAATGTATTTCATTTTAGACTGGAGCTCCTGCCGCTGCTACTCGTATGTGAAGCGAGCTCCAGGTATGACGATGGTGATGACTCGCGAAGGAGATTCTCGGCCTGCGGCCAAGAATGACGCTAATGACAATCGCGAAAATTAACCACCGTCATTCTTGACTCGAAGGCCACACCGTCATTCTTGACCCGGAGGGTCGAGAATCTCAGAAACGATCATCAAAAAAGTTAAAGAACAGTTCAAAAAAATGCCATGTCGAAAATATCTAAAACACCGCTGCTTGACAAATATGCAAGCCTGATCAACCAAAAGCCCGAGTACCGCAACCTTGATGACAGTCAGAAAGAGACAAGGCTGCGCGGCATCCTGTGCGAGCTGGACAGGCTCAGAGACACCGAGTCTTCACCAGGAAAGCCAGATTCAGTGACGGAATGTTTTCAGATTGTCAGAAATATTGCTAATTTTGCCGGCAGGGAGTCCGGCATCCCGGAGCGCTACAGGCCTGTGTTTGAGCGCGCCCGCATCGCCGGCCTCGATGAAAGTGACACCGCCAAATACATTGACTCCATGCTGACCAAAGAGGACATCCAGAGCTACAAGAACGCAGCCT
>JAFZPY010000015.1 GCA_017552475.1 Bacteroidales bacterium
AATGTACTAAAAATCCCGAAAGTACACTATGGGGTGCCGAAAGGTGTTTTTCGTATTTACATTGATTATTAAATAGTTATGAAATTTCGCCTTCGGAAGCACGGGTTATTTTTTCGTCAAATGCGGTATCGTCCGCACCGCTCAAAGATGCCTTACAACCACTTGTAGGGCATCTTTTATTTTCAGTTTTCGCCAAAATGTACTGAGAATGTACTAAAAATCGGGGATGTACTGTTTTTCGCGATTTGCGGTCCCTTCCGCACCGCAAAAAACCTCTCAGTTTTCTGGGAGGTTTTATTGTTTTATAGTGGTTAATGAACCTCGACCTCGTCCCCCCGAGGGGGTGCCGTCACACAGACGGCGGGGGTGGTAACGTAAAAAAACGTCCGGCCCTGTTAAAGAGCCGGACGTCGGTATTAAATCAGCGATAGACTATCTGGTCTGATATCCTTCGTTCTGAGTGAGGTTGGGGTTGCGCTGCATCTCGTTGAGAGAGATAGGCCAGAGAAGGTCAGAGGCCTTGATCTGGGCGCCGGATGCGTTGGTTGCACCTACGAGAGTCTCATATGTAACCTGACCGCGGGTCGTGGTAGAGATGTTGGGGAACTTGCCTGTGCGGACGCAGTCATCCCAGATCTTATACTCGAAGGGGAACTCGCGGAGACGCTCGGTCCAGCATGCCTGGATGAACTGCTCTTTGGTGAGAGCCTGGTTTTCAGTGGTAAGTGCAGCAACAGTCTGGCCATAGGCGCGGGACTGCACCTGAGCAAGATAACCGGCAGCCTCGGCTGTCACGCTTGAGCTCTGGACAATAGCCTCGGCAGCATCGAGAAGGGTCTCGGCATAGCGGTAGATATTCCAGTCCTTGGTACCACGACCGGTGCTGAGAAGACCTTCCTCGTCGTAATAGTACCAGCAACCGGGATACTGATAGCCCATATTATCGAAGTCGATGTTCACAAAACCGTCCATATAGCCAGTAGTGAATTCAGGAGCGCTCCATGACTTGGTGGCGTCATCAGGCCTTGTGTATGTCCAGTGGAAGAACTGGTTGGGCTCAACACGGAGGTCACCCTCTTCGTAGACATTGAGATAACGGTTGGTAGGGCCGAATACTCGCTCGAAGATCACCCATGTGCTGAACACGCTGGTAGCAGAACCGGAGAATGCGTGGCAAGGAGTATAACCGTTGGTGCTGAGTGAGCTGTTGTACTCATAGGCATAGATGGACTCAGGGAGGTCATCTTTAGCTCGAAGCTGGTTGTATGCGCTATTAGCACCTTCGTCAGTATTGACTGCGAGAGAGAACTTGTTGGAACCGATGATCTTTTTAGCTTCTGTGGCAGCATCTGCATATTTGCCCTGATAGAAAAGGACATCGGTGAGGGCCATCTCGGCAATCCATTTTGTTACCCTGTGGCCATTGCCGGCATAGGTAGCATCAGGAAGCTTTGAAGCAGCGGTCCTGAGGTCGCTCTCAATGAGGGCGTATACTGTAGCTGCAGATGTACGGGGAAGCTCAGACTCCTGGTTGAAGTCCATTATGAACTCCTCAGAGAGAGGGACGTCTCCGAATGTCTTAACAAGCATCATGTAGTTGAAAGCTCTGAAGAAGAGGGCCTGTCCCTCAATGAAATCAGCAGAAGCCTGGGTCAGGGTGCCTTCTTCAAGTAGAATGGGAACACTTTTAAGAGCTCCGTTGGCTACATTGATGGCACGATAACACCCGTCCCATACACCGTCGACAGTACCGGAAATGGTCTGTGTCTGTTCCTGGCGGGTAAGGAGTCGTGAATACCTGTTGGAAAGCTCCTGTCCCTCATAGGAGTTGGTGAAATAGCCGGTCAGCATGCTGTTGCCAGCCATGAAAGAGGGCTCATAGGCACCGGTGGAAGCAAACTGGGTAGGGGCGCCGGTGCGATACAGATAGGTCACATTGCCCGTGAGTTGTGCTTCCGTCTTATAGTAGGCCTTCGAGGTCAGGGTACTCTTCGGGTTCTCGTCCAGGAAGCCTGAGCAGGAAGCCAGAAGGAACAGACCGGAGGCGATTGCCATTGTCGGAATGAATATATTTCTCATAATTTCTTCTGTGTTAAATGTAATAAATCAAGCGCCTGTTAGAAAGTAACGTTCACACCAAAGGTGACAGACTTGGCACGAGGATATGAGTAGAAAGGCATGTTCTGGCCGAATGCGTTGACAGAGTCAAAGTTGTCGCCGCCTTCACCGCCTTCGGGATCATATCCGAGATAGTCTTTGGAGCAAAGCAGGAAGAGGTTGCTTCCGCTCACATAAGCACGGAGAGCTTTGATTCCAAGCTTGTCGGTAACCTTCTTGCCGAAAGAGTATCCAAGCTGAACCATATTGAGACGAACGTATGAACCGTCGCAGATCCATGAGGAGTCTACAGAGGTATCCTGACCGGCATGACCGCTGTTGCAGAGGCGGACTGCCTGCTGGATAGCATCAGGGTTGGTGCCGTCATATGCACCGTCATAGATGGCGGTGAGGCCGTTGGTGATACCGAAGCGGTCGTACAGAGGGTGATAGTAACGCTGCATAACCTCTACGTCAGCCACGAACTGGGCATCAATAGTGAGATCAAAGCCCTTGTAGTTGAATGTATTGATCCAGCTTCCGGTCCATGAAGGAACGCCCTTGCCGAGCACCTTCTTGTCTGCTGAACGATGAGGACGTCCCACATCTGAAAGCCTGCAGTTGCCGGCATCGTAATCTTCAACGGTCCACACGCCGAGGCGCTCATATCCATAGAAAGCAGACAGAGGCTCGCCCACACGGAGAATGGAGTTAGAGCCACCTACCCAGCCGTTCATCTCAATGTCTTCATTGTTCTCGCCAAGATGAGTGATCTCGTTCTTGTTGTAGTTGATGTTTAGGGTGGTATTCCATGTGAAGTCCTTGGTGTCAACAGGATATGCATTGATCATGAGGTCAATACCATTGTTCTTCACTGAACCGATGTTCTTGTACACTGAGGTGTAACCGGTTGAGTGTACTACAGGGCAGCTGAGGAGGAGGTCGCTGGTATTCTTGTGATAGTAAGCGAAATCAACGTTGACACGGTCATTGAAGAGGCCGAAGTCAACACCGATATCGAACTGTCCGGTCTTTTCCCACTTGAGCCCAGAGTTGGCCATTGAGGAGAGATAAGAGTAGGGAGTCCTGACGTCATTAAGAAGGAGAGTACCGGCACTGACTCTTGCGAGAGAACGATAGGTACTGATCTCAGAGTTACCGGTGACACCATAACTGGTGTGGAGCTTGAGGTGGCTGACAGCCTTGATGTCCTTCATGAAGTCTTCCTGGGATACGGTCCATGCAAGACCGACGGAAGGGAAGAAGCCCCACTTGTTGTTGTCTCCGAACTTGGAGGAACCGTCATAACGACCGGTAACGGTAGCTGAATAGCGGTCCTTGTAGTTGTAGGACAGACGGAGGAAGTATGAGTTCATGGCCCAGCGGTCGTAGTTGGACTCAGGGGCATCAGGTGTGGTGGCTACGCCCATATTGTTGTCTTCGTAGAAGTCATCGGAGAAGCCTTTGGTCCAGTCGTAGTTCCATCTGCTAACACGCTCCTGCCAGGAAACACCGGCCATTGCGTTGTAACGGTGATCACCGTTTACCTTATTATAAGTAAGGTAGGTCTCTTCCTGCCAGTAGAAAGACTCGTCATGCATGTATTCTGCCCATCCGTCAGGCTGGGAGAGGTTGCTGAGGTTTACTGATGAGTAGTTTCTCAGCTGGACAGCGTGATGGTCGACACCGTACTGGGTCTTGAGGTCGAGTCCGGGGAGGATGTGGAATGTAAATGCAGCATTACCAAAGATCTGGGTGTTGTATCTCTGGCGCCTCTGGAGGTTGAGGATCATGACAGGGTTTGCCATGCCTTCGAAACCAAGATCGAGGTCGGATGATGCGCTGGTGGTGTAGTCACCTGAATCAGGCTCATATACAGGGAGCCAGGGAAGCATCTCGATCATGGTACGAACGGCCTGCTGTGCTCCTGCGTTCTGAGGAGTGATGCGGCCGACAGTGTGATTGACCATGAGGTTGATATTGGTAGTGAGCCACTTGGTGGGGTTGGAGTCAAATGTGAGTTTGCCGCTGATACGCTTGGTCCAGGTGTTCACCATAAGGCCCTGCAGGTCGGTGTAGTTGATGAATGCACCGGTGCTTGAGTCCTTACCTTTCTGCTGGATGTTGATCTGGTGATTGTGGGACAGCGTGGTACGGGTAGCTTCTTTCTGCCAGTCTGTGTCATAGAGAGGCTTGCCGCTGGCATCGAAATAACGCCTGTCGGTGAACCACTGTGCCGGGTCGAGCGACCATGCCATGCCGTTCCATTTGTTCTCGTTCTCAAGACCTTTCATGAAAGTGTCGCACCATTCCTGGGCGTTCATGGCCTTCATGTAGCGAGCCATCGTACCGACGGTCATTGAGCCCTGGTAACTGATTATGCTGCCGTCCTGTCCGGCGTCGCCTCTCTTGGTGGTAACGAGGATGACGCCATTGGCACCGCGGGCACCGTAGATAGCAGCTGCAGACGCATCTTTGAGGACTTCGATGGATTCGATATCATTAGGGTTGGCAAGGCTGAAGTCTTCCATTGCCACTCCGTCGACTACGTAGAGAGGATCGGAGGAGGCATTGATGGTGGCCGTACCGCGGATGATTACGCGAGGAGCCGCGAAACCCTGAGTGGAGGCATTGAGGATGGTGACGCCTGATGCCTTGCCTCTGAGGCTCTCAAGTGCGCTGAAGTTCTGAGCTTTGATGATCTGGTCGCCCTTTACATTTGCGATGGAACCGGTAACGTCCCTCTTACGTGCGACACCGTAGCCGATGACTACAGTCTCGTCGAGAAGGTTGAGATCCAGCTCCATACGTACATTGATAGTGGAGGAATTACCAGCAACGATGCGCTGTTCCTTGTAGCCGATGCAGGAGAAAACGATTGTTTCGTTGGGGTCGGCTTTGATTTCATAGGTACCGGCCGCATCGGTCATTCCACCGATGTTGGTGCCGTCAACCATTACCGCTACTCCTGCGAAGGGGACGGAATTTTCATCCGTCACAACGCCTGTCACAGTGTGCCTGTTCTGGGCCATCATCGGAATGCTTGCAATGATGACTGACAAGGCACACAATTCTTTTTTGAAAGTGTGATGCATAAATGGATTTTGTTTAGTTAATAAGTGTCTGGTTTTGGGTTTAGTATTAAGCCGATAACAAATTTAGTCAAAAATAACTAACATTGTCATTATTTTTTCAATTATTTAAACATTTTTCGTAATACGATAAACCAAAAAAAAGCGGGAGGATTCACATCCGCCCGCATAAAGTCCTATCTATCAGACGATTACTCTACATACCGGAACTCCATGTAAGTCGCCCCCTGCTCAGAGCCGAAGAGACCGCCGATGTAACCGATAAGGTCGCCTTTTTCCACTCTGCCCTCAGCGGCGAGGATTCCGATGGCTTTTTCGGCGAACTCGTTTTTGTCCTTTACCTGACTGAAAGGATAAGTCTCGACACCACGGACGAGAGCAAGCTCACGCATGGTAAAATCACGGTAGCATAATGCATACATAGGGACCTGAGGGCGGAATGAGGACAGATAACGTCCAATCCTGCCGGTATAAGTATCAAACACCAGACATTTAACCGGGAGCTCAAGGGTAGATGCCACAAGCGAGCGCGCGATGACAGCCGCCACCGGCTTCACCACCTTACGGAGGTTGAGTGTAAGTTGTACGTCCAGGGCTTTTTCGTTTTCAAGGGCTATCCTGGTCATAGTCGCCACAGCATCAACCGGATACTTTCCGCTGGCCGACTCTCCGCTGAGCATAATGGCATCGGCCCCCTGGAAGATGGCATTGGCGACGTCGGTCACCTCCGCTCGTGTCGGACGGGGATTCTCTATCATACTCTGGAGCATCTGGGTCGCAACGATTACAGGTTTCTTCCTCTCGCGGCAGGTCTCCACGATGCGCTTCTGCACCAAAGGCAGGCTCTCCGGCGGAATCTCCACGCCGAGATCGCCTCTCGCCACCATCACGCCGTAGCAGTGGGACAGAATCTCATCGAGATTGTCAACTCCCTGCTGATTCTCAATCTTTGAGATAATCTTGAGATGACTCCCCTCAGCATCGAGAATCTCCTGGATCTCCATCAGATCGGAGGCGCTACGCACGAAAGAATGGGCAATAAAATCAATATCAGCTTTCACAGCCCAATGGATGAAGGTTTTATCCTTTTCAGTGAGTGCGGACAGGTCAATATGTACATTGGGGACATTGACGCTCTTGTGGCCGCCAATCATGCCTTTGTTCATCACCTCGCATACAAGCAGATGCGCTTCCTTCGACATGACGCGGAGCTCCACGCTGCCGTCGTCAATAAGGATCTGCGCACCCACGGGGACATCGCGGGAAATATTGGGATATGTAGTATGCAGATGCCCGGGAACACACATCGCAGAGGTGTCGTCAGATATATCGATCCGCTCCCCAGGCACGACGATGAACGGCGTCTTCACATCCGTGAGCCGGACCTCAGGGCCCTTGGTATCGATCAGAATTGCAATCTTATCTGATACTTTACGCACATTATCCACAATCTGTTGCGCCCCCTCAAGACTTGCATGGGCAGAGTTAATCCTGACCACATTCATCCCGTTATCAAACATGCTCCTGATGAATCCCACATCACACCTGTTGTCGGCCACGGAGCAGATAATCTTTGTTCTCTTGCTATTCATCTCTTCTTCTGGTTTCATGGTGCCGCGAACGGCCCCTCCTGATTTCGGGCGCAAAATTACCAAAAAAATCGGGACTCTGAAAAAAACCGGCGACTCTCTTTGAGCCACCGGCATATTAAGAGGCATCAAATATTCTGCATTATGCAATTTTTGTATTATTTTTGCGCCGAAAAATAAGAAGTAAATGAAAAGTATTGAGTTTAAGCCGAAGATGATAACGGCTTTAAAATCCTATGACAAAAAGACTTTCATGGCCGATCTCATGGCCGGCATCATCGTAGGTATCGTCGCCCTCCCTCTTGCAATCGCATTCGGAATCGCATCAGGCGTATCCCCTGAAAAAGGCATTATCACCGCCATAGTCGCGGGATTCCTCATCTCTGCATTCGGCGGCAGTAAAGTCCAGATCGGCGGTCCGACCGGAGCATTCATAATAATTGTATACGACATTATACAGAACTACGGCATGCAGGGCCTGACCATCGCCACCATCATGGCCGGCGTATTCCTCATACTGCTCGGAGTCCTCAGGCTTGGCACCATCATCAAATACATTCCCTATCCCATCGTCGTCGGCTTCACCAGCGGTATCGCCGTCACCATCTTCACCACCCAGGTCAAAGACCTCCTCGGCATGACGATGGATGTCAATCCCAGCGACTTCATCGAAAAATGGATCGCCTACGGCAGGAATATCACCAACATCGACCTCTGGAGCGCCCTCACCGGCATCGTCAGCATCATAATCATCGCACTCACCCCCAAGGTCAGCAAGAAAATCCCCGGCTCCCTCGTTGCCATCATAATAATGACAATCGCCACCCTCCTGCTTCGCCAATATGCTGGCATCACCACCATCGAGACAATCGGAGACCGCTTCAGCATTGACAGCCATCTCCCTGACGCCGTCATGCCCGCCATCTCATGGGAGGCCGTCAAAGGTCTCGTCGGTCCCGCCGTCACAATAGCCATCCTATGTGCAATCGAATCACTCCTTTCCGCCACGGTAGCGGACGGTGTCATCGGTGATACGCACAACTCCAACACGGAATTAATCGGCCAGGGCATAGCCAATCTTGCCTCTCCCCTCTTCGGTGGTATTCCCGCCACAGGCGCCATTGCACGCACCATGACCAATATCAACAACGGCGGCCGCACCCCCGTCGCCGGCATCGTCCACGCCGTCGTGCTGCTGCTGATCTTCCTCTTCCTGATGCCTCTGGCAAAATACATTCCCATGGCATGTCTCGCCGGAGTGCTGGTGGTCGTCTCCTACGGCATGAGCGGATGGCGTTCTTTCCTTGCAATGATGAAGAACCCCAAGAGCGATGTCACCGTACTTCTGCTCACCTTCTTCCTCACCATTATCTTCGGTCTCGTCCCGGCCATCGAATACGGCATCCTCTGCGCTTGCCTCCTGTTCATGAAACGAATGATGGAGACCACCGACATCAAGGTCATCAGCGATGAAATCGACATGAGCGAAGACGTCGACATGCAGAAAGGAAACCTCGAAAACCTCACCATTCCAGAAGGCGTAGAGGTATACGAAATCAACGGTCCCTACTTCTTCGGAGCCGGCAACAGGGCCGAGGAAATGATGATGCGTTTCGGCAAAGACCCTAAGGTGCGCATCATCCGTATGAGAAAAGTCCCCTTCATCGACTCCACCGGCCTCAACAACCTCCGCAACCTCTGCAACATGAGCAGCCGCAAGGGCGCTCAGATCGTACTCTCAGGCGTTGTACCTAAAGTCGAAGCCGTCCTCAGGAAGAACGGCTTCGTGGAACTGCTTGGCAGCGAGAATATATGCAGCCACATCGACGAGGCCCTCGCAAGAGCAAGGACCATCATCGGGGCTTAAGAAGCGAACGAAGAGAAATATCCCACAAACAATACGTTTGTCACAAGATAGGCCAGTATCGTCGAGACGATAACGCTCACCATTCCCGGCATCATAAAGCTGTGATTGAGAAGGTACTTGCCTATCTTTGTCGTACCTGTGCGGTCAAAGTTCACCGTCGCGATATCTGACGGATAATTAGGAATGAAGAAATAACCGTACACGCTGGGGAACACACCCAGAAGCACCCAACCCGGTATGCCAAGCGTATACGCAAGCGGCAGCATCGACACGACAACGGCGCCCTGCGAATTTATCAGCACAGACACCAGGAAGAACACAAACGCAATGCTCCATGGATACTTGGCGACAATGCCCTCAAGTCCTTTCTGTATAGTCTCAATATAATTGGCGAAATAAGTGTCAGCCATCCAGGCAATACCGAAAATCGCGACGACAGCCACCATGCCGCTCTTCCACACGGCGCCATTTACCGCTTCGTGCGAAGATGCTTTGAAGAAAATAATCATGCATGCGGCCGCGCAGAGCATCACGATCTGGATGACAAGATTCATCTTCAGGCGGCTGACCCCTCCGGATGCAGTCTCATACTTCGGCAACAAATCCGGGAAAATAGCGAACAGCACAATCATTGCCAGAGCCGCAAGGAATACATACACAGAGCCTTTGGCATTCTTGCTCACCTTGATATCCAGTGTGGTGCTGCTGGAGCCATAAACATAGTCGTGGTTGGCAGAGTTTGCAATAAACTCCTGGAACTTGGGATCTTTATCGAGATCTAATCCCCTGTGATACGAGCACAGCGCAGCCGTAAGCACACCCACGAGACAGCAAGGGATAGTCACCATCAGTACAGTCGGGATAGTGATGCCATAACCGTTGGCGTTGGAAATGGCCACGAAAGACACCACCGCAGCGGCAATCGGAGAGCAGGTGATACCCACCTGTGAGGCGATGGACGCCACGCCGCAAGGACGCTCCGGACGAATACCCCTCTTGATAGCGACATCAACGATGATAGGCATGAGCGTATACACCACGTGACCGGTTCCGACCAGGACTGTGAGGAAGAAGGTACACACAGGGCCCAGTATGGTGATATGTTCGGGATGCTTGCGAAGCAGTTTTTCAGCAAGCTGGATCAGCCAGTCCATACCACCGGAAGACTGGAGTACTCCGGCACATGTGACGGCGGCTATGATGATGTATATTACATCTGTGGGAGGGGTGCCGGGCTTGAGTCCGAATCCGAAGACAAGGACTGCGAGGCCAAGACCCGAGATGGCTCCAAGAGCCAGGCTTCCGTATCGCGAGCCCACATACAGGGCCAGAAGGACGATCAGAAGCTGAATAATCATTGTTGCTGTCATATTAGGTTTAGTGTATCAGGTTTCCAAGAATACTTCTGGTCAGTTCGCGGGTGACCGTGGAGGTCGCAGCCTTGGTGGCTCTGTTTACCGCTTTTGAGGTGGTAGAAGTCCGTTTGGTCGTCTTCTTGCCCGTGACCTTGCTCGTGACGGAATCGGCTACGCTGGCAGCCACGACACCGGTAAGTGCCGTAAGGACGGACTTGAGGACTTTGCCTCCGAGCCCAGTCGTCTTTTTGGCAGGTGCGGTTTTCACCTCTGCAACAGCCTCGGCCTCCTTTACAGCCTTTTCGCTTTCCGCGAGAAGGACTTCGAAGGCACTCTCGCGGTCTACGGCATTGTCATATCTGCCATAAATCCGCGAGCCCCTGATTATCTGAGCACGCTGGTCAGGGGTGATTGCTCCGATCTGGCTGAGAGGGAAAAGTATTTTTGCCTTTTCGACTATCCCGGGTGTTCCCTTTTCGTCAAGGAAGGAGACAAGTGCCTCGCCTGTGCCCAGATTCATGATGACCTCGGTGGTATCGAATGCCGGATTGGCACGGAATGTCTGGGCCGCGGTCTTCACCGCCTTCTGGTCTTTTGGAGTATAGGCACGGAGGGCATGCTGCACGCGGTTGCCCAGCTGGCCAAGGATAGAATCAGGTATATCGGTCGGACTCTGGGTCACGAAATATATGCCGACTCCTTTGGATCGTATTAGACGTATGACCTGCTCTATCTTATCCACAAGCGCCTTTGAAGTGCCTTCGAACAGCATATGGGCCTCATCGAAGAAGAACACGAGTTTGGGAAGATCCATATCGCCCACTTCCGGGAGGGTGGCATATAGTTCAGAAAGGAGCCAGAGCAGGAAAGTGGAATAGAGCTTTGGCTGAAGCATCAGTCTGTCTGCCGCAAGCACATTCATCACGCCCTTGCCTCCTTCACACTGGAGAAGGTCATATATATCAAAGGATGGCTCACCGAAGAACTTGTCAGCGCCCTGATTTTCCAGGGCCAGAAGCGAACGCTGTATGGCACCGATGGAGGCGGATGAGATATTGCCATAGGACGTCGTGAATTCCGAAGCATTGCGACCCACGAAATCAAGCATGGACCTGAGATCCTTCATGTCAATCAGCAAGAGTCCCCTGTCATCGGCAATCTTGAACACGAGGGTGAGTACTCCGGACTGAGTCTCATTGAGGTCGAGAAGTCGGGACAGGAGTTGCGGACCCATTTGTGACACGGTCGCCCTCATCGGGTGCCCCTGCTCACCGTACACATCAAAAAACCTCACTGGACATCCCTGGAACACGGGATCTTCTATCCCGAATTCCGGCATGCGTTTTTCTATG
>JAFZPY010000143.1 GCA_017552475.1 Bacteroidales bacterium
CCGCTCATGTCGAACATCTTTAGAAGGCCCTGCTCGGTGGTATCGATGCCATCCTTGGTGCGGCCCTGGCGCTGTGCAATCCATACGGAAGACTTGCCGGAAGTGATGCTGTTGCGGATATAATTTGACAGGCGGATTGAGCAAAGATAGAGCTCACGAGCGGAAATGCCCCTTATGACCCTTATCATTCGATTGGACCTGATAAGATGCTCTATTGTCTTGCTCTTCAGAAGATTGTCTCCGACGGCAATCTGAGTCCTGTCTATATCATTGTGATAGAGAATAAGCTGGGTGATGGCAGGATCGAGGATGATGTCGCGATGGTTGGAGATTGCGAGGAATTTGCCATTGATTTTCTTGAAATTCTCAACACCGTCGTATGAAAAATTGCGAATAGTCTTGTCTATTACAAACTCCACGAACTTAGACATGACGGCCCTCTGGAACTCATCCACGCTGCGGACATTCAGAAGGACATTATGCAGGAAGTTCTCGTCCTCATCCGGGAACATATATCTGGACACCTCCGCACACATCGGATGCTTTGCGAGCTGTTCAAAGGCCTTTACCGCCTCTTCGTCCGTATAGGGCGAAATGCTCTCAAAATCATTGGTATCAACTTGCTCCATATTATTTCAGGTTTAGATTAGTATTTTTGTACAATTATTGTGCCCTATTCAACAACGAACTGTCTCCGTAACTCAGGAAGCGGAAACCGTGCGAGAGGGCGTAATCATATATAGTCCTCCAGTCCCCTCCGACAAAGGCGGAAACCAGAAGGATAAGAGTGCTTTCAGGCTGGTGGAAATTGGTGACCATCATGTCGACCAGACGGAAACGGAAACCGGGAACGATGATTATGCGTGTGCCCACCTTCACCTCAGGTAATGCATTAGATTCCAGATAACCAATAAGCGCATCCAGAGCCTCTTCCGTAGTGTAGCGGTCTGCATCATCGCTGTATGGCTCCCACTGATCAACATCTCCCGGACAGCCGTTAACGATACATTTTACACCTATATAATATAGAGACTCCAATGTCCTGACGGAAGTCGTGCCGACCGCGATAAGTTTTCGTCCTCCGCGCCTTATCTCCTTCAGAAGCTCCAGACTTACAGAAAACGGCTCCCTGTGCATGGGATGATCGGCCACACGCTCAGTCTTTACAGGTAAAAACGTGCCTGCTCCCACATGAAGGCAGACATATCGCATGTCAATGCCCTTGGCTCCTATATGCTCCAGCACTTCAGGGGTAAAATGCAGACCGGCCGTAGGGGCAGCCACGGAGCCTCTTATATGGGCGTAAGTGGTCTGATAACGTTCAATGTCTATACTCTCCGATTCCCTGTTGAGATAGGGAGGTATGGGAATAGTGCCGCAAATCTCAAGGACGCGCGAAAAAGCATCACCACTCACCCAAGCAAACTCAACAATGCCGGTCTGGCCGTTCCTTTCAATAAGAGTTGCGGTCAGCCCCAGACGTGCGACTTCGGCGTCGGATGCAGGATTTGAGAGGTTCAGGACATCATCTTTCCAGCGTTTGGCATTGCCGATAACGCATTTCCAGCGACAATGCGACGTGGCAGCAAAAGAAGTATTGTATTCGACCGGATCGACCGGTTCAAGACAGAAAATCTCTATATGTGCACCCGTAGATCTCTCAAAATGAAGCCTGGCTGGTACCACCTTGGTATCATTGAAGACCATGAGTGCTCCTTCAGGCAAATAATCCGGCAGCGAAGAGAATACAGTCTCATCCACGTGGCCGTCTTTATAAAGCAGCAGCCTGGAAGAATCCCTCTTCTCCAGCGGATACTTTGCAATCCTCTCATCGGGGAGAGGATAACCGTAATCTTCGATACGTATTTCAGGAATCATAACGCGTCATTCCATTAGGGACGGCAAAGGTAATGCAATATTCCTAAATTACCTAAAAATGTCGCAAAAAGGGCACTATAAGCAAAAATTATGGTAAATTTATGTGTTAATTATTAAGTTACATATCAATAAGTTATATAATATAATCAAAACCAAAGCTTAAAGAAAGTAACGCCTCGGGCATAGACATACTCATCAAAACCATGCAAAAACTACCAATTGCATATCATACATAATTAAAACCCAGATATTTACGCATATTAACTTGAAGTGATTTTCAGGTATAGTATTTTTGACACGGATTTCTTAACTTTGCACTCATGTACAAAACGATCATAAGACCCCTTCTTTTCTGCCTCTCCCCTGAGACCGC
Source organism: Bacteroidales bacterium (assembly GCA_017552475.1). Classification (GTDB taxonomy): domain Bacteria; phylum Bacteroidota; class Bacteroidia; order Bacteroidales; family UBA932; genus Cryptobacteroides. Next base: position 2,252 of record JAFZPY010000143.1, read on the forward strand.
GCACAATCTCATCTTCAAATGCCTCGGTCTTTCCAGGAGACTCCCCTTCGTCAGCACATTCACCCGCTGGATGTTCAAAAAAGAAAACCGCAGCCTCCATCGCGAGGTCTTCGGCATCGACTTTCCCAATCCCGTCGGACTGGCAGCCGGCCTGGACAAAAACGGCGAATACTACAACCAGCTGTCGGATTTCGGCTTCAGCTTCATCGAAATCGGTTCCCTGACGCCGGAGCCGCAGCCGGGCAACCCCAAGCCGCGCCTTTTCCGCGTTCCCAGGGATAAAGCCATCATCAACCACATGGGCATCAATAACAAAGGAGTCAAAAACGCCCTCCTCCATATACAAAAAGACAGTCCACGCGTCATACTGGCCGCATCACTCGCCAAAAGCAGCAAAAGCCTCTCGGACGCAGAAATCCTACGCGACTACACCACCTCCTTCTCGCTCATGTACGACTTTGTCGACATGTTTGTAATCAACATCTCATGCCCCAATGTTCACGGAATGACCGCCCTGGAGGACATAACATACCTCTCTGACATTCTGGACGAGCTCCTCCGTATCCGCATGAGCTACGACTCAGCCAAACCCATACTAATCAAACTCTCCCCCGACATTGACCGCGAACAGATGCACCAGATCCTCGACTACGCAATGCTCTCCGGGATCGACGGCGTCGTCGCATCCAACACAACACGCTCCCGTGAGGGCCTGACCATATCCGAGACCCGCATCAAAGCCATCGGTGAAGGAGGACTCTCAGGCGCACCACTCTATGAAAAAAGCCTCTCCCTGGTCAAGGACATTCACGCGCACACTAAAGGACGGCTCCCCATCATCGGGGTCGGCGGCATCATGACACCTTTGCAGGCTCAGGAAATGCTGGATGCAGGAGCGTCGCTCATCGAAATCTACTCCGGCTTCATCTACAACGGCCCTTCGTTCATCCGTAAAATACTCCGTACACTCGAACACAAATCCAAATAAGTCAATATGCTCCACGCATCCATCTGCACCATCGGTGACGAAATCCTCATCGGGCAGATCATAGACACCAACTCCTCCTGCATATCACGTACACTCGAAGAAACAGGCATCAAAGTCACCCGCATGCTGTCTATCGGCGACGATCGTGACGACATCCTCACCAACCTCCGTCACGAGCTTGAAATCAACGACATAGTCATCACCACCGGTGGCCTTGGCCCCACTAAGGACGACATCACCAAATCCGTACTCGCCGAACTCTCCGGCAGCAAAGGCTTTGTCACAAGCACAGAACAACTTGAAATAGTCCATCAAATCCTCCACTCCAGGGGTCTTGACGTCCTTGACATCAACCTTGCTCAGGCCAACGTCCCCGACACTGCCGAAGTCATCCCCAACCGTCTCGGCACCGCCCCGGTCATGGTTTTCCATATAGGCAAATCCACCCTCTACTCACTCCCCGGCGTCCCCCACGAAGCCATCGGAGCCCTTCCCGACGTGATTCAGCACATCAAAACCCACAACAGCCTCACCTCCATCAGCCACCGTAGCGTCATGGTCTTCGGACTCGCGGAATCCGCCCTCTCCAAGAAAATTGAGTCGTGGGAAAACAACCTTCCCTCCGACATGCACCTCGCATACCTGCCCAATCCCCTGACCGGCATTCGCCTGCGCCTCTCCATCTATGGCGGCGATGCCGCCGACCATGAGAGGCGGATCGGCGAACAACTCGCCGCCCTTCACGCAATCCTCGGCGACCTCATCTACTCTTTCGAGGACGACACGCTTGAGCACCGCATCGGCACACTCCTCAAAGCATCCGGCAAGACGCTCGCGGTCGCCGAGTCCTGCACCGGCGGCGAGATCTCACACCTCGTTACCACTGTGCCCGGCTCATCCTCCTACTATCTGGGCTCCGTCACTTCATACGCCATTTCCGTCAAAGAGAAAATTCTCGGTGTGCCCTCCGCCACCATCCGGGAGCACGGTGTCGTCAGCGCCGAAGTAGCAGCCGCCATGGCCGAGGGCGTCAGACGCGCCCTCGGCAGCGACTACTCCGTCGCCACCACCGGCCTCGCCGGTCCCGGCGGTGACGACCGCAACCCCGAAGGCACCGTCTGGATCGGTGTCTCCGGGCCGCGCGGCACCGTCACCGCCCGCTACCAATACAAAAACGACCGCAAGCGCAACATAGAACGCTTTGCCGCGGCAGCACTGAACATGCTGAGAAAATATATAGAAGAATAGCACGTCATTCTTGGGCTTTGCCCGAGAATCTCATGCACGAATACCCTACAGTTTCACCCCATACGGCGCCAGGGATGCACGATGCATTTTCACGATACTGATCGTCGGCTCCCCGAAGAAAAAAACAGTACCGCCATCCATATCAAGCGTCAACTCACTCTGCGGACTCACAGTAGCCGTGCCGCCTTTGGCAGTAACAGACGCAGACGCGTTTTCAAGGTTAAGAGCCTCAAATACAGACGAGCGCGCCGTGGATAGCTTAAGCGACGGGCTGGAGCCAGTCATATTTACACGGGAAGATCCATTGAGCCTGGCGTCGGTAGAGCTGCAACGGCCATCGGCGACAATGACTGATTTGCCGTCAGTGGTAAGGTTAAGATTGGTGCAGGTATGGTTGAGCTTGATGTTGGCGTTGTCAGCGGTGGTGATATTAATATTGTCGGAAGCTAACTTGATACTGACAGTGGCGTCCTTTGATGCATTGACAGTAAAAGTGTCGGACGACTGGATTTCATCAATAACCAGATAGCCGCCGGCAATGTTGACAGACGAGAGCGAGGGGACACTGACCGTTATGTCAAGTGTAGGAACCGGCGCACCCTTACCTTTGTAAATCTTTTTAACGTCGCGGGGCACGTCACCCTCTTTGTACACAACATACAACGTTTTCTCGCGGACATAGCTTTCAATATAATTCTGCAGATTATCGTCGGCTTTGATGAGAATGCTGAATTTGTCAGACTGAACGACGCGTACATTGAGTGAGCCGTTGGCATTCAGGGAGTTGAATTCAGAAAACTCATGGTATACCTCACGCACAGGCAAGGTCGTTGCGGCGAATGCGGCCGATGCTGCGGCCACGGCGGAAATCAAAATGGCGATAATGCGTTTCATATTTTTTCTAACTCTCTGTTTGTTCAAGCAAATTGCCCCACTCCTCAGTCTTGGCGTCGAGAGAGATCTTGTTCTCAAGATATTCCCTCGTCAGTTCCATGACATCATCCTTTTCGGAAGGAGCGGCAAGGAGCGCTTCAATAGCGGATTGACGGGCTTCCAGTGAAGAAATCTCTTTTTCGAGGAAATCGATGCGATTCTGGATACGACGCTGCTCACGGGTCTGGACTTTTCGCGCCTCGAAATTTTCCTGCGAGAGGGCTTTCTTCTGGGTTGCAGCCGGTTTTTCCTCGTTGTGGAAATGCCGCTCCAGCTCCTGCAGCGTCTCCAGCTTGCGCTTTCTGAGGAAATCGCTCACTGAGCCAAGGTGCTCTCGTACGCGTCCGTCACGGAACTCATACATCTTATCCACAAGTCCGTCAAGGAAATCCCTGTCGTGGGATACTACAATCAAAGTGCCATCAAACGACTTGAGCGCCTGCTTCAGTATGTCTTTGGACTTTATGTCCATGTGGTTGGTAGGTTCATCGAGTGCGAGAAGGTTGTGAGATTCGAGCATGAGTTTCGCCATGCCGAGACGCGCCCTCTCACCGCCGCTCAAAACAGACACCTTCTTGTCAATATCTTCACCTTTGAACAGAAATGCGCCCAGGATATCACGCAGTTTAGTACGAATCTCTCCCACAGCAATCCTGTCTAAAGTGCCAAACACAGTATCATTTCTATCCAACACATCTTCCTGATTCTGTGCGAAATAACCTATGTTCACATTATGTCCCACTTTAGCTTCGCCTTCAATCGGATCCAACTCACCCATGATCACCCTCATCAACGTAGTCTTACCCTCACCGTTGCGGCCAATCAGCGCGACTTTCTCCCCTCTCTTCACCTCAATATTCGCATCGCGGAACACGACCTTGCCAGGATACCCCACAGTCAACTCCTTACCCTTGAACACAATATCACCACTGCGCTCAGCAGGCGGGAATTTCACCGTCATCCGCGCATTGTCCGTATCATCAATCTCGATGCGGTCCAGTTTCTCAAGCGCCTTGATGCGCGACTGCACCTGATTGGACTTCGTAGGCTTGTACCTGAACTTGTTGATGAAATCCTCGGTCTTCTCAATCATGCGCTGCTGGTTTTCATAAGCAGCAGTCTGCTGTGCAATGCGTTCTGCGCGCAGCTCAACATACTTGCTGTACGACACCTTATAGTCATACGCATGCCCCAGGAGAATCTCCACGGTTCTGGTCGTCACATTATCCAGGAACTTCCTGTCATGCGACACCAGCATCAACGCCCCCCTGTAGTTCTTCAAATAATCTTCAAACCACTCAATTGATTCAATATCAAGATGGTTGGTAGGTTCATCAAGCAACAGCACATCAGGCTTGGAAAGCAATATCTTCGCCAGCTCAATCCTCATGTTCCACCCCTGGCTGAACGTCTCGGTCCTCCTGTCCAGCTCCTCCTCCTTGAAACCAAGCCCCAGCAACGTCTTTTCAGCCTGCACTCGCGGCGACTCCCCCGAATCCAGCGACAATGTGTCCGAAATCTCATTCATCCTCTCAATCAACGCGCCATACTCCTTTGACTCATAATCAGTCCTCTCGCCAAGCGAAACACTGATTCTCTCCATCTCCCTCTCCAGTTCATGAATATACTCAAACACGGACATCGCTTCCTCAATCACCGTCCTGCCCTTATGATGATCCATAATTTGGGGCAGATAGCCAATTTTCATCCCAACAGGCATGTCAATGCGGCCCGACGCAGGTTTCTGCTCACCGCAGAGAATCTTCAGGATGGTGGACTTTCCCGCACCGTTCTTGCCGACAAGTCCTATCTTGTCAGTTTCACTAATATGAAAGCTAATGTCATCGAGGAGATTGAAGCCTCCGAACGAGACCGTAACATTATTCAGAGAAATCATGTCTATTCGTTATCAACAGGCTTACGCTTCTTGCACACCAGTATCGAGAACTCATAAAGGGCATAAAGAGGTATCGCGAGAACAAACATCGACACCGGATCAGAGGGCGTTATGATAGCGGAAAGCACAAGAATAGCGATGAATGCGTGTCTTCTCCAGCGCTTAAGATCATCCCTACCCAATATGCCCAGGCTTGAAAGCACGAGGACGACGGAAGGAAATTCAAACAGGAGTCCTATCATGAACACCATCGTCATGAACATCGACATATAGGAATTGAGGGTGATGGTGTTTTCCACGCTGTCACTGACCGTATAGCCCATGAAAAACATCAGGCACACCGGAAGAACAACGAAATAACCGGTCACGACACCCAGATAGAACAGGAATGATGACAATGAAAATGCTTTCCCGACTGCCTTTTTTTCGCGTTTATAGAGTGCCGGCGAGATGAAACGCCACAACTCATATACTATATACGGGAACGCTATGACCAGGCCGGCCAGCACCGAGACCTTCAGATGGACAAAGAACTGTGCAGTGATGTCAACGTTGATAAGTTTCATCACGAAATCAACACCGAGAAGCCTGTATACCACGAAATCATCGGATGCCGGAGCCAGGACTACATCGAAAAGCGGCTTCCTGATACAAAGGAATACCGCTGACAATGCGACCACAACCACAAGCGAGCGGAGAATTGACCATCTCAGCTCGTCCAGGTGGTCCCAGAATGACATTTCCTTGGTTCCGGACATTTCGGGAACCTATTTATTGTCGCTGGTACTTTCGGTGTCGTTAATCTCATCCTCCACCTCTTTCATTCCCTCCTTGAAACTCTTGACGCCCTTACCAAGGCCTCTCATCAGTTCAGGAATCTTTTTGGCACCGAAGAAAAGCAGGAGCACGGCAATAATGAGAAGCACTTCCCAGTAACCGATCATCAAAGGGTAAAACAAAGTGGTCATAATTGATGTTATTTTAATCTGGACTCTATAACGTTGCGTATTTTCTCAGGACAAGGTACAGGACGGAACGTCTCGGAATTGATAAAACCGAGTGTGACGCTGCCTTCGGCACAAAGCTCGTCATTCTGGTTATACACAGCCTGACGGACGTAGAGCTTTGCCAGCGGAGCCTTCTCGATGATGGCGACTGCACGGAGAACATCTCCCATCCTCGCCGGATGCTTAAACTTGCACTCTACCGAAACAATCGGAATCATCACTTTGTCTTCGCTCTCTACCTTCTCAATAGGCACACCCATCTCGACCATCATCGTGTTACGGGCGCACTCAAAATATCGTATATAGTTGGAGTGATGTACCACCCCCATTTGGTCAGTTTCATAGTACCTGACCGGCATTTTTGTCTCAAAAACCAGCATAACAAAAATGTTATAGCGTCAAACAATATTGTTTTAAATATTTCCTCTCAATACATTAAGCTGCGACTCATAGCTTTCGATCTTGGAGAGTGAGTCCGCCTCCTTCTTGCGCTCCATTGCGACCACATTGGCCGGAGCATGGGCTGTGAAGGACTCATTTGAGAGCTTGCGGCGTACAGTCTCAAGGAACTGCTTCTGGTATTCAAGCTCTTTTTCGAGCTTTGCAATTTCTTCGGCAGTATCAACAAGTCCCGTGAGAGGAACAAACATCTCCACAGTACGAACCATGAAAGAGACACCGGCATCTTCGCCAAAATCGTCGGACAGTTCGACAGAGGAAGTATTTGCAAGTTTCTCTATCACAGGAAGCATGGCAGTGGGGAAATTCCCCTTTATTCTGAGCTGCAACGCTTCTTTGGGTGAGAGGTTCTTCTGGTTTCGGATGCCTCGGAGACCGTTTACAGCCTCTTCCGCCATCTCGAATGAAGTGATAAGCGACTCATCGTATGACTTGGCGACAGGTGTGCGTGCATACATGATGGTCTCCCCTTCCTTGCGCTGCTCCATATTCTGCCAGAGCTCCTCGGTGATGAAAGGCATGATGGGATGAATCATCTTCAACAGGGCCTCGAAGTAACCGAGAGTGGCATCGTATGTGGATTTATCCATGGGAGCAGCCTTGCCGTCGACATATGCGGGCTTGACTGCTTCGAGATACCATGAGCAAAAATCGTCCCAGAACAGTTTGTAGATTGTCATCAGGGCGTCTGATATCCTGAACTTGGAATAGTGGTCCTCCACAGCCTCAATGGCCTGGCTCAGCTTTGCATCAAACCAGCGTACCGCTACGGCTGCTGATTCAGGCTGTGCAACATCCGCAGAGACACTGAATCCCTTGATAAGTCTGTACGAGTTCCATATCTTGTTGCAGAAATTGCGGCCCTGCTCCACCTGCGACTCATCGTAGAGGATGTCGTTGCCTGCAGAAGAGCAAAGGAGCATGCCGAGACGCACGGCGTCGGCTCCGTATTTGGCAATCAGGTCGAGGGGATCCGGGGAGTTGCCAAGCGTCTTGGACATCTTGCGGCCAAGTTTGTCGCGTACGATGCCGGTGAAGTAGACATTGCTGAAAGGTTCCTTGTTCATGAACTCGTCACCAGCCATGATCATGCGGGCCACCCAGAAGAAGATGATATCCGGTCCTGTGACAAGATCGTTGGTAGGATAGTAGTATGCCAGGTCGGCATTAGGTTTATGGTCGGGATGGCCGGGTTTATCAGGGTCGAAGACCGAGATCGGCCAGAGCCATGAGCTGAACCAGGTGTCGAGCACATCCTCATCCTGACGAAGGTCTTCTGCCTTGATTGACGGATTGATAGCCTGCGCAGCTTTAAGTGCGGCTTCAGGTGTCGGCTCGACAACGAACTGTCCGTCCGGGAGGTAGTATGCAGGTATGCGCTGGCCCCACCAGAGCTGACGGGAGATGCACCAGTCGCGGACATTTTCCATCCAGTGACGGTATGTGTTGCGGTATTTATCGGGAATAAGACGGATACGGCCGCTCTCCACGGAGTCAAGTGCTTTTTCGGCGAGCGCATCCATCTTGAGGAACCACTGGGCGGAGAGTTTAGGCTCGATTACAGCATTTGTCCTCTCTGAATAACCGACAGGAGAGGTGTACTCCTCGACTTTTTCGAGATTTCCGGCCTCTTCCAGCATCTTCACAATCTTCTTGCGGGCATCGAATCTGTCTTCGCCTACG
>JAFZPY010000144.1 GCA_017552475.1 Bacteroidales bacterium
GTACTGTCCGTCGCCGAGGACCTCCTCCACCTTGCGATGGAAGGGAGCGTAAAATTCGGAAAGCGTTGAGTTCCACGCCTTTTTGCCGTCAGCCACTTCATCAAAGCCGGTCTCGACGTTGGCGGTGAAGTTGTAGTCCACGATGTCGCCGAAATTCTTGACGAGGTAGTCGGTGACAATCATTCCTATTTCCTGAGGGAGAAGTTTGCCTTTTTCAGCACCGACGGTCTCTGTTTTGCGGGCCGTGGTGATTTTGCCGTCTTTGAGAGACAGGTTGGTGACGGGAATTTTGCGTCCCTCTTTGTCACCTTTGACGATGTAGCCGCGGCCCGTGGTAAGGGTGGATATGGTCGGGGCGTATGTGGAAGGACGTCCGATGCCGAGTTCTTCGAGCTTCTTGACAAGAGTAGCTTCGGAGTAACGGTATGGGGCGGCTGTGAATTTGCATTCGGCATTGATGCCCTTTGGGGTCATGATGTCGCCTTCGTGGAGTTCGGGCAGGATGACTTCATCGCTTTCTTCGGCATCGTCGACGCCTTCGATGTAGACTTTGAGGAATCCGTCGTACAGTATCTGCGCTGACTGGATGCTGAAGCGCTCGCTGCGACGGTCTGATTTGACCTTGATAGTGGTGTTCAGCACTTTGGCGTCTGCCATCTGGGAGGCGAGGGTGCGTTTCCATATCAGCTCATAGAGCTTCTTTTCCTGGGGAGAGCCGTCGACGGTGGGATTGGCTATGTAGGTCGGGCGGATTGCTTCGTGGGCTTCCTGGGCGCCTTTGGACTTGGTGCGGTATTGGCGAACCTTGGAGTATTCCGGGCCGAAGTTGTCGAGAATGAATGATTTGGCCGTATTGATGGCAAGGGAGGATAGATTGGTGGAGTCAGTACGCATGTAGGTGATGAGTCCGCGCTCATAGAGCTGCTGGGCGATGCGCATGGTCTGGCTGACGGAGAATCGCAGCTTGCGGGCAGCCTCCTGCTGGAGGGTAGAGGTGGTAAACGGCGCCGCAGGGGTCCTGGTGCCTTCTTTCTGCTCAAGGGTGTCGATGGAGAAGGATGCGCCGATGCAGTCCTGAAGGAATTTTTCCGCTTCTTCGAGAGTCTGGAAGCGGGTGTCAAGAGTAGCTTTTACACTGACTCCGGCTGATGTGCCTTCGGGGTGGAAAGTGGCCTCTACCTTATAATATGGTTCGTTGTTGAAGGCCATGATTTCTTTCTCGCGGTCTACGACAAGACGCAGGGCGACACTCTGGACGCGGCCGGCTGAAAGTTTAGGCTGGATTTTGCGCCAGAGTACCGGAGATAATTCGAAACCGACCAGACGGTCGAGCACGCGGCGGGCCTGCTGGGCATCAACCAGGTTCATATCTATAGAGCGGGGATTTTCCACCGCCTTCAGGATGGCGTCCCTGGTAATCTCGTGAAAGACGATGCGTTTCGTATTTTCCGGCTTGAGACCCAAAGTCTCATAAAGATGCCACGAAATAGCCTCCCCTTCACGGTCCTCATCGGATGCGAGCCACACGGTCTGCGCACCCGCGGCAAGTTTTTTCAATTCGGCTACCACTTTCTTCTTGTCAGACGGGACCACGTATTCAGGTTTGAATCCGTTGGCGATGTCCACGCTGAGCTTCTTGTCCTGCAAGTCGCGGATATGTCCGAAACTCGGTTTTACGATAAAGTCGCCGCCGAGAAATTTCTGGATTGTCCCGGCCTTTGCCGGAGACTCGACTATGACTAAATTTCCCTCCATATCTGGTTCGTCGTTAAAATTATCGTGCAAAGTAAAGGACAATCCGGCTAATTTTCAAAATCTTTTTTGCTATTTTTGTCATTCGTAATGGAAAATAGCAGGAAATGACAGAGAACACACGCAAGAAAATAACCAAGTGGTTCTGGATCCTCATCACCGTGCCTGTCGCCATGATTTTCCTTCTTCTGGTGCTTGTATGGCTGTTTGCCAGCATCCCGTCGATGGAGGAACTTGAAAATCACGACAGCAAGCTCGCCACCCAGGTGATTGCCGAACACGGAGAGATCCTCACCACCTATCATATCGAGAACAGGACCTTCGTCGGATACGACGAGCTCCCGGAAAATCTCATCCACGCCGTAGTCGCCACGGAAGATGTGCGCTTCTACCGCCACTCGGGTATCGACATACAGAGCCTCGGGCGCGTATTTTTCAAGACCCTTCTCCTGAACCGGACTTCGCAGGGCGGTGGCTCGACCATCACCCAGCAGCTCGCCAAGACGCTGTATCCATGTCCTGACCGGTCCTCCAAATTCACCATGGTGTGGATCAAGTTGAAAGAGTGGATCACGGCCGTCAAACTGGAGCGCAACTATACCAAGGAGGAGATCGTCGACATGTACCTCAACAGCGTCTTCTACGGATCCAACTCCTTCGGTATCAACACCGCCGCCAACACCTTCTTCGGCAAGGCCCCCATAGACCTCCTCACCGAAGAGAGTGCGGTCCTCGTCGGCATGGTCAACAAGCCCACCCGATACAATCCGGTCCTCAACTACGACCGCTCCCTCGCCCGCCGCAATTTCGTACTCAGCCAGATGCACAAGGCAGGATACCTCACAAAACACGAAAGCGACTCCCTGCAGGCGCTTCCAATCGTCCTTGACAACTACAAATCCGACCGTACCACCGGCATCGCCCCCTACTTCCGCGACATGCTCCGCCGCACCATGAGTGCCGAGAAGCCCTCGCGAGCCTCCTACAACGACCCCGAAGAATATGCCGCCGACTCTCTCGCCTGGGCCGACGATCCCCTCTACGGATGGCTCAACAAAAACGCCAAGGCCGACGGCTCCCGCTACGACCTTGACCGCGACGGCCTCCGCATATACACGACCATCAACCGCAACATGCAGCGCTATGCCGAAGAGGCTGTCGCCGAGCACCTTGGCAAAGACCTGCAGAAGGCCTTCTGGCGCGACCTCAAATACAAACGCAACGCACCCTTCTCCAACGATGTCGACGCCGCCACCGTGGAGACCGTCATGAAGCAGGCCCGCCGCTGGAGCGACCGTTACCGTACTATGAAAGCCTCCGGCCACAGCGAAGCACAGATCATGAAGAGTTTCTCACAGCCAGTCAAGATGAGAGTCTTCACCTGGGATGAGCCCGGCTACCGCGACACCACCCTGACCCCCGACGATTCCATACGTTACTACAAATCCTTCCTTCGTGCCGCCTTCATGGCCATAGAGCCCGAGACCGGACATGTCAAGGCATACGTCGGCGGCCCCGACTACCGTCATTTCAAATATGACAACGTGCGCCAGGGCAAGCGCCAGGTCGGTTCCACAATCAAGCCGTTCCTCTACACCCAGGCCATGGAATACGGCATGAGCCCCTGTGACCAGGTGGTCAACTCGCCGCAGACCCTCGTCGTCAACGGCGACCAGCTCTGGACGCCCAAAGACGAACACGCCGACGGCACCACCGTCAACCTCAGATGGGGTCTGGCCCACAGTTCCAACTCCGTGGCCGCATACCTTATGAAAGTAATGGGCCCCGAGGCAATGGTAAGCATGATCCGCAAACTGGGCGTCAGCTCCTACCTCGACCCTGTTCCGTCCCTCTGCGTAGGCGCAGCCGACCTTTCCGTCTTTGAAATGGTAACGGCCTACAACACCTTCCCTTCGCATGGCAAATACACCTACCCCATGTTCGTCACCCGCATTGAAGACAATCAGGGCAACGTCCTCACCAACATGGCCACCCGCAGGCGCGAAGCCATCTCCGAGGTCACTGCAGCCGAGTTGGTTGACATGATGCGGAGCGTCATCGACAGCGGCACCGGCATGAGGCTTCGCGGCCGCTATGCCCTTCGCGGCCAGATGGGCGGCAAGACCGGCAC
>JAFZPY010000145.1 GCA_017552475.1 Bacteroidales bacterium
GCGGTCGCACAGCGGACCGTAGTCTTTGAAAAAGTATTTGAGCCCGACATTGTAGCGGCGGCGAATGGTGTCTTCGGGGATTTTGTGGCCTCCGGCTTCGACGCGGGCGCGGACTCGCTCGATAGCCATGTCGGGGGAGTTGAGCCAGAAGTACAGTACGGTCACGTAGTAGCCGGCTGCCTGTGCCTGGTGGATCATCTTGAGCAACGACCTCGTGGCCAGGGTCGTCTCGATGGCGAAGTCTTCCCTTTTGCTGAAAAGGGAGCGCGTCTTCATGAGCATGAAACGGCTGGCCTGGATGTAGGCGTCTTCAGGGCAGAATGGCGAGAGGCTTTTGGCGAATTCGTCGCTGTTGACAAACTCGGTACATTCAAGTATCTCCGGAAGGAGGGTGTATGAGGCCGTGGTCTTGCCGGAACCGTTGCAGCCTGAGATAATGTAGAGTTTAGGCATATTATTTTGCTGAATGAGTGATGCCGTATCCGAAAAGTGAAAAATCTCCTTTGCAGGGATCGCCGGGGAAGATGTCGCGGAATACGTCCGTGATTTCTTCGACGGTGGTGATGTCGGCGGCCTTGCGGGTGGTGAGGCCGAGTGTCAGGGCGGTATCGTGCACGTGCACGTCGAGGGGGATGAGGAGGTCCGCCGGGGATGTATCCTTCCAGATGCCGAGATCGACCCGGCCATCATCACGGACGAACCAGCGGCGCATCATGTTTATCTTCTTGTTGGGAGCCTTGCGGTCTGGCTTCTGGCCGAATACCTGCTCCCTCATGTCGGCGGGGGAGAGGCCTTCGAGGCTGGAATGCGTCGTGTATAAGTCCTTGAGCCTGGCGCAGATGGCGGCTACTTCGGACCATTTGACCGTTCGGTGGATGCTGACCGGATCATCGCGCCATCGTCCGCGCATCACATAATCGTATGGCCTCCAGTCCATCTCCTCAAAAAGCCTGCCGCAGTCGCGGACTATCATCTGCCTCCGGCCCCAGGCGAAATGGGCGGAGAAAATGCCCGCTATTTCCACATCCTGCAGAGATGCCTCGCCGCGACGGTATAGCTTTGCAAACCTTGTAGGGAATGCAATGGGGTCTTCAGTAAAATAAAGTGGGTCGTTGTATTTACCGGCCCACTCTATCAATTGTATCCTTGTGAGGTCGTCCATTATCTGGTGACTCTCTCAAGCCATTTCACCATGCCGAACATCACACCCATGGAGATGAGGCAGACAACCAGGAATACTGTCCAGCATTTCCAGATGGGCCAGGCGTTGTACATGACGGGTCCGATCCAGATAAGGAGGTTGCCCACGGCGGTGGCGCCAAGCCAGAGGCCCTGGCACAAGCCGAGCATATGTTTGGGTGCTACTTTCGATACGAAGGAAAGACCGAGAGGGGAGATGAAAAGCTCCGCCACGGTGAGGAAGAAATAGGTGACGATGAGAACCCACCAGTCAGCCTTCATGCCTGCTGCGACTCCTTCGTCCAGAGCGCGGAAATCGGTGCCTGAAGGATAGCCCTGAGTATAAGAGAAGGCTGTGAGGAAAAGATATGCGAGGCCGGCGATGCCCATGCCGATAGCAATCTTGCGGGGTGTGGAAACGCTCTTGCCTTTCTTGGCGAGAGAACCGAAAATCCACATGATGATGGGGGTGAGGAAAATTACAAAGAAGGGGTTGACAGCCTGCCAGATCTCGGGAGCAATCTTGTCGGTCTTCACGAAGTCACGGGCGAAGACAGATAGAGACTGGCCGTTCTGATGGAATGAGAACCAGAAGAAGATGGCAATTCCGAGGACGGCGAAGAGGGCATACATGCGCTGCTTGATCTCTTTAGCCATGGCAACTTTCTCTTCTTCGGTGTATGATGCCGTGGCGGATGCCTCGCGCTTTGTGGGAGTGGGGAATATTTTCTTGTAATAGAGGAAGATGCCCAGGGAAATGAGCATCGCTGCTACGGAAGCAAAGAAGGAGAAGTGAACTCCCTGATTGAATACCTCAAGGTATGCTGACGGGTCGAAAGCTCCATCGCTGAGGGTGGATGCGGCGGCAAGGGTGTCATATTTGCCGACCTGGTCTCCGATGGTACCGTTAATTACCTTGTGGCAGAGCTCGGGAAGATTGGCGTTGTAGAGAAATCCGTTGACTTTCAGCCACCATTCGCGAAGGAGAGGGGCTACGAACGGAGCGATGAGTCCGCCTATGTTGATGAATACGTAGAAAATCTGGAAACCTGAGTCTCTCTTGCTCTTGGCAATTTCCAGAGCCTCCTGGCCTTTTGAGGCTTCTTCGGCTTCGAGGTTGTCGTACATCTGGCCGACGATGGCCTGGAGGTTGCCTTTGAAGAGACCGTTACCGAAAGCTATGAGTGCAAGCGCTACGCAGGTGAAAGGCAGCAGCCATGAAATATTGCCGGAGGTCGCGGTCACGGGAATTGCAAGGAGGATGTATCCCAGCGCCATGACAAGAAGACCTTTCTGTATGGTGCCCTTGTAGTCCTGTGTGCGGTCGGCTATGATACCGCCAATCAGCGAGAGGATGTAGATGGATGCATAGAAAATAGAATAAATCAGGCCTGCAGTACCGTCGGAGAGTCCGAATTTTGAGCAGAGGAAAAGCAGCAGCACTGCGTTCATGATGTAGTAGCCGAAGCGTTCGCCCATGTTTGAGAGCGCAGCTGCCAGCAAGCCTTTGGGGTGTCCTTTGAACATATTGCTTTCGTGTTTTAGTTGTTTTAGTTTAGCAAAGATAACATTTTTCATTATATTTGTAAGTGATATGCATAAGAAAAAGCGCAGTTTCGCAGCTTCCCTCATAGGAGCCGTCATGAGGCTCCACGGCCGTCTTCCTCTGGGATATCACTATTTCTGGGGAAGATTCTTTTCGTGGCTTATGGGAAGTGTCCTTCGCTACCGCCGCGACGTGGTGATTACCAACCTCTCGCGCAGTTTTCCCAATAAGAAATACCATGAGATAAAGGCCCTCGCCCGGGAATTCTATGCCCGGCTCGGGCGGATTGCCGCCGAGGTGTTCTGGTTCTCAGCCTGCCGTGGAGAAAAGGGCGTGGAGCGCTTCCGCCGTTCCGGGCTTGTGCGCACAGCCGACACTTCGGTCATAAACAGCCTTCTGGATCAGAGCCGCTCCGTCATAGTCTTCTCCGGCCATACCGGCAACTGGGAGCTCTTGGGCGGTTTCTTCAACGCACCAGTAGGCGAACCTTTCCACACCAGCCCCGAAGACATCGCCGTCGTATATCACGGCCTCTCCGACGGGACCTGGGGCCAGGTGTTCGAAGACAACCGCACAGCACTTGTAGCCCACACGGCCTTCGACGGCTACGTCGAATCCGGCCAGATTCTCCGGTTCGCCCTGCGACACCGCGACCGCACCATGGTCTATGTCTTCCCCAACGACCAGGCTCCATATCGCGGTGCCACTCCGCACGAAGTCGGCACATTCATGAACCAGCCCACCAGAGGCATGGCCGGCGGAGCCAACCTGGCCTCCCGTCTCGGCATGGCAATTGCCTACATGCGCTGGACCGTCACTCCCGAAGGGTGCTACGATGTCTCTTACGACCTGATCACCCCCGACGCCTCCTCAATGCCAGTCGAAGACATCATGCGCAAATACTACGACCTGCTGGAAGCGGACATCAACGCCCAGCCCCAGAACTACCTCTGGTCCCATAAAAGATGGAAATGACAACACACATCAAAACATCAGATACCATGACAATCAAAGACCTCAAGCCGCAGATCGTTTGGAACAATTTCTACGGCCTCACACAGGTTCCACGTCCTTCCAAACACGAAGGCAAAGTGCAGGAATATCTCCTCGAATGGGGACGCAAGCACGGAGTGGACGTCCGCCGCGACGACACCGGCAACATCATATTCACCAAACCTGCCACACCCGGCTTTGAAAACCGCCGCGGCGTGATTCTCCAGGGCCACATGGACATGGTGCCCCAGAAGACTGCCGACAAGGTGCACGACTTCCTCGTTGACCCCATCCAGACCATTGTCGACGGCGACTGGCTCACCGCAGACCGCACCACCCTCGGTGCTGACAACGGCATCGGCGTAGCCATGGGCCTTGCAGTCCTTGAAGATCCCACCGTCAAACACGGCCCCGTAGAAGTCCTTGTCACCTATGACGAAGAGACCGGCATGACAGGTGCCAACAGCCTCAAACCCGGTATCCTCAAAGGCGACATCCTCATCAACCTCGATTCCGAGGATGAAGGCGAGCTCTGCGTTGGCTGCGCCGGCGGTCTCGACGTCGAAGCTTCATTCAAGTTCCGCCGCTACACCGTCAAAGGCGAATACGAAGGCTGGAAAATAGCCGTCAGCGGCCTCAAGGGCGGTCACTCAGGCATGGACATCTCCCTCTACAGGGCCAATGCCAATAAGGCTCTTGCCCGCATCATCCTCCCTCTCATGGAGAAATACGGCGCCAAAGTGGTCAGCTTCACCGGCGGCTCCCTTCGCAACGCTATTCCTTTCGAAGCGACAGCCGAGGTCCTCGTACCTGCAGCCAATGCCGCCAAGGCGCGCAAAGAGGCCAATGCCATCTTTGAACTCACCAAAAAGGAATTCGCCACCAGCGACCCTGATGCTGCGATGAAGCTCACCAAAGAAGCAAAACCCGCCACCCGCTACATCCAGGACAGCGTCATGCTCCGTGCCGTCAAGGCAATGATAGCATGCCCTTCCAATGTCATCCGCATGAGCCAGGACATGCCCGGCCTCACCGAGACCTCTATTAATATGGCAATAGTACGCACCGACAACGGCGCAGTCACCATCCACTCCCTCATGCGCAGTGCCGTCGACTCATCCAAAGAGTGGCTCGCCACCCGCGTACGCTGCATCTTTGAACTCGCAGGCGCGAAAGTCAAGTTCGCAGGCGGCTACTCCGGCTGGACTCCAAAGCTTGACACGCCCATGAACAAGGTGATGATGGAACAATATAAAAAGGTATATGGCCAGGACATGAAAATCATGGCGACCCACGGCGGCCTCGAATGCGCCATCATGGGAGCCAAGTACCCCAACTGGGAAATGGTCTCCGTCGGCCCCACCATCCGCTTCCCTCACTCTCCGGACGAGAAGGTCAACATCCCCTCGGTAGCACGCACATGGGAATATTTAAAGGCAGTACTTGAAAACGTTCCTAAGAAATAGTTTTGCAAAAAGACTAAAAATCACTATCTTTGCAGTCCTTTTGTGCCCCGATGTGGGCTCGAAGGGACTGTAAAGTTTTTATTATTAATAATTTATCATCAAATGATCAAACAGTACGAAACCGTTTTCATTGCAACTCCCGTTTTGTCTGAGGCTCAGATGAAGGAAGCGGTTGCCAAGTACGTCGACCTCATCAAGTCCAACGGCGGTGAGATCGTGTACGAAGAAAACTGGGGTCTGCGCCAGCTCGCATACCCTATCCAGCACAAGACCACTGGATTCTATTATCTCATCGAATTCAAGGCTGACGCCCAGTTCGTTGACACTCTCGAGCTTAACTATCGTCGTGACGAGCGTATCATCCGCTACCTCACCACAGCTCTTGATAAAGACGCTGTCGCTTACGCCGAGAAGAGAAGGGCAGGCAAGACTGCCAAGGCTGAGGCTCCCGCAGCACCCGCCGCAGAAACAGAGACTAACGAATAATCTAAAGGAGGAATATTAAATGGCACAGACAGAAAACAGCGGAATCCGCTATCTCAACCCTCCTACAGTAGAGGTAAGAAAGAAGAAATACTGCCGTTTCAAGAAGGCAGGTATCAAATATGTTGATTACAAGGATCCTGACTTCCTCAAGAAGTTCCTCAACGAGCAGGGTAAGATCCTTCCCCGCCGCATCACCGGTACTTCCCTGAAGTTCCAGCGCAAGGTGGCCCAGGCAGTCAAGAGAGCACGCTCTCTCGCACTCCTTCCCTATGTTACTGACCTCCTTAAATAATCTGCCTTATGGAAATTTTGCTTAAGAAAGATGTACAGAATCTCGGCGAGGCCGGAGAGTTTGTAAACGTAAAGACAGGTTATGCGCTCAACTACCTCGTACCCCAGGGCTACGCAGTGGTAGCTACCGAGTCGGTAAAGAAGCAGTATGCCGAGACCGTACGCCAGAGAGCTCACAAAGAGGCTAAGCTCATCGCTGATGCAGAGGCTCTGGCAGCAAAGATCTCCGCAACACCCGTAAAGGTGGCTGTGAAGGTCAGCGAGTCAGGCAAGATCTACGGTTCCGTCACATCCGCACAGGTGGCTGATGCTCTCGTAGCTGCCGGTCTTGATGTCGACAAGAAGAACGTTACCCTTCCCGAGATCAAGGAAGTCGGTTCATACGAGGCTTCTGTCAAGGTCTACAAGACTGTCAAGGCTACTGTTGCCCTCGAAGTTGTTGCTGAATAATTAGTTGACACTTTCTATACGACGGTCCGGCATATTTGCCGGGCCGTTTTTCATTTTTTTTCGGTTTGTTGCAACAATCCGGATTTTTTTGCGTTATATTGTCAGAAAGAAAACAGACAAGATGACTCGTCAGGAGATAACGGCATTCTACAATACTCATTACAGACGCCTGTACAGCATAAGCTACAGAATCGTTCTCGACGCCATGGAGGCGGAAGAGATAATGCAGGATACCATTATGAAATACATATCCTCCGCCCCGAAGCTGGATGCTCCGGAGAAGGTCTCCGCCTGGCTGACGAGGACATGCATCAGAATGTCGATAAGCGCTCTCAGGAGACACAAACGCGACGAGGAGTTCCTATCGGAATATGAGCAGCCGGATGATACTTTCGACGAAGAGACAGAAGAGACTTTCGATGCTGCCAGGGTGAGAGATGCCCTTGCCAAACTGAAAGACATATACCGCCTCATTCTCAATCTTGTACTTATTGAAGGCCTGGATTATTCGGAGATTGCCGATTATTTGCACGAACCGGAGACGACAATCCGCTCCAAGTTCTCCCGGGGCAAAAAGAAACTACTTGAAATACTAAGAGACTATGACAATAGATAAAAAGGACATATTTTATTCGATGGAACCGGCTGAAGGCCATTTTGAGAGGTTCGAAGCCAGACTGGAGGACCGCAGGCGCAAGGTTTTCTCATGGCGCATCATGACCGCAGTCTCCATCGCGGCTGCATTCGCCATCCTGTTGATTATCGGCAGGAAAGATCATTTCGTGGGTATTGTTGCCAATCCTGACGCCGTGTATGTGTCATATCTTGAACAGGTGCAGGACCGATATAAAGACATATACAAATACGCCGGAGACCTGGATTCTTCGCTGGATGCCGAGCTCGATGACCTCACCGAGGAAAATATACCTCTTATCGACCAGTTGCCCGAGGAGCTCTCCGACAGGGCTAAGACAAAGCTTCTCAAGACCCATTACGGACGCATCCTGGATGCCGTGGACATGATAAAACAAGATATTAAAACCCAAAACAGTTTATAGTATGAGAAATACATTATTTATTTTTACGGCTTTCCTGTTGGCTCTCTTTACAGCCTCGGCCGTCAAAGCCTCCGCTGCCAGTGACCCTGTGCAGACGAAGGTGTACCATTTCAGTGCAGACAACACCGGTCTCCGTGTTTCGAGCTCCTTCAGCGTTGAAATTGTAAAGGGACGCGACTGCAAGGTCGAGCTTGAGTATTCCAGCTCGCTTGCTGATTATATTGAAATTGAAGAGAGCCGGGGTGTCGTGGTACTCTCTATGAAAAATACGCTGAAGAGCACTTTCAATGCACGTAACCGTGTACTCCGTGCGAAGGTCACAATTCCCGCACTGGACTATCTGAAAGTGTCCGGCGCTGCCGATGTCATTTCAAAAGATGAGTTTGTGACCAATGGCGAGGTCAGCGTTGAAGTCTCCGGAGCCGGTGATATAAAGGACCTTATCATCAGTGGTGATAAAGTCAGGATTCAGGCGAGCGGTGCTGCTGACGTGGACATGACATGCCGTGCTGATGTGATAGATCTGCGCTCTTCCGGCGCCGCTGACATAGACATCGTCGCAGACTGCGACAAGATGAACGCCCAGTCATCCGGCGCGTCTGACATCAAGGTCAAGGGCGAAGTGAGCGAGTCGCTTGATGTCGAGTGTTCCGGCTCTTCAAGTTTCAAGGCGCTGGATGTACCGGTCAATACTGTCGATGCAGAGACTTCCGGTTCTTCTTCCTGCCGCATCAATGTCCTTCGTGAATTGACGGCATCTGCTTCCGGGGCATCATCAATTCGTTATCATGCGGCAGCCGACGCGAATATTCGCATCGAAAACGTATCACGTGCGGCGTCTGTCAGGAAACTTTAACCAAGATCGTCAAGCAGACGACTTTTGCTGAGGAGGCTGGCGCCTATGGCGCCGGCCTCTCTTCCTAATCTGGAGGCCTTGATGACGGTGTTGCTGCTGACCAGATTGAGCGAGTACTTGTTGACGGCGCTTTTGAGGGGAGGCATCAGGTAGCGTTCAGTGACGGAAAGGCGCCCTCCGATTACCACCAGTCCGGGGTTGAAGATATTGATAAGACTTGCAACGGCCCGGCCGAGGGTGGCACCCACTTCTTCTATGCATTCGATGGCGACGACGTCTTCTCTCTTCACGGCATCCAGAATCTCGTTGAGGGTGATTTTCTCACCTTTCTTGTAGTTGGGCAGCAGGATGGAGGCCCGCTCTTCGGCGAGTTTTTCGCAGACTAGCCGTTGGAGCGCGATCCCGGATGCGCCGGTCTCCAGGCAGCCGACCTTTCCGCATCTGCAGAATACATTGTTGTCCAGTGTGGGGGAGTGGCCGATTTCTCCGGAAAATCCGTTTTTCCCGTTGAACAGCTTTCCGTCCAGAATCATTCCCATGCCCAGACCCCAGCTTACGTTGAGGAACAGGCATGTGTCCTCCTCGTGAGAGAAACTGGTCATGTACTCGCCGTAGGCCATTGCCCGGGAGTCGTTCTCAATGGAGACATATTTCCCGAAGCCTTTCTGAAGCAGGTCGCGGATGGGCTTCTCTTCTCCTATGAAGTATGAATAACTGTAGCCCGTGTTGTGATTGACGCGTCCGGTGAGGTTGATTCCGTATGCCCTGACTTTTTCCTGGTTTACACTCGACTGCTCCAGATATTCCTGCACAAAACGACAGAATTCCTCGACGGATTCCTCCTTACCCTCAAGGACAAAGGGAATGTCGTCTTGAAACAGTACCACATGCCCGGGAAAGTCGGTCACGGCTATGGAGATGGATGACATGGCTACGTCTATTCCCACGAAATAGCCGGCTTCCGGATTCAGCCCGTACAGGACTGGTTTGCGCCCTGTGGTCGATTCCTGCTTGCCCAGCTCGGTGAGGTATCCTTCCTGCATCATCTCGTTAAGAATGCGCGTGACTTTGGGAATACTGGTCCCCAGCTCCCGGCTCAGGTCGGCCACTGAAAGGCCTCCCTGGTTCAGGCATAGGTTGAGAATGGTCTTTTTGTCGGACGCATAGCGTCCGTTGATGTCGTTGAGGAAGTGTTCCATTTTATATTATTTCTTCCAATAATGTTCGATTTCTTCAAGGGTCTTGCCGGTCGTCTCCGGGACATGTTTCCACATGATCCACAGATAGGGAAGGCAGCAGAAGGCAAAGAGGAAGAATGTACCTCCCGGCGTAAGGTTCTGCAGCATCCATGGCGTTAGCTGTCCGACAAGATATGTGCCAACCCATAGCGCGAGTCCGGCGATTGACATGGCAAGACCTCGTACCCTGTTGGGATACATCTCGCTCAGGAGGACGAATACGACGGCGCTTATGGATATGGCTGTGCAGAAGACATAGAGCAGGAAGAATGTAAGCAGGAAGCCTGGCCCGAGTCCGAGGGCTTTACCGGCCGTGAAATAGGTGCCGATGGCCAGCAGACAGACAATCATGCCGCCTACGCCCCACCAGACCAGTTGCTTGCGCCCCACCTTGTCGATGATAACGAGGGCGATGACTGTGGTGAGCATATTCACGACGCCCACCAGAACGGTGGAGAACATTGAGCCCTCACTGGAGAGACCTGCGTTCTGGAAAATCTCCGGGCCGTAGTATAGAACGGCGTTCACGCCCATGAACTGGCCCAGGATGGCGATGGCGGAACCCACCAGGACGGCCTTGAGGATGCCTCTCTCGCGGAGGGCCTTCCATTCTTCGCTGTTGTCTTGCCGCTGTCCGCGTATCGCCAGCCAGCGGGGGCTCTCCGGAATGAAAAAGATCAGCACGAGAAAGAGAATGTCGGGTATGGTCTCCATGCCCAGCATGCCCCTCCAGTACTCGGCGTTGAACATGCGCACTCCCAGTGCCGGGTCGGCGGATGTCGGATCGGCGTGTCTCAGGACCAGGTAATTGATGAGGTAAGCCAGGAGGAAGCCGATGGTGACGGCCAGCTGGTACAGGGAAACCATCGTCCCGCGTTTATCGGCGGGGGAGACCTCGGAGATATAGACCGGGGAAACGATGGACACCACTCCGATACCGAAACCTCCGATTATACGATATATTACCAGTTGGGTGAAATCCCCGCACACGGCGCAACCGATGGCGGATATGCTGAATGTGAGGGCTGATATCAACATGGTCTTTTTGCGCCCCAGGAAATCACTGAGCATTCCGGCGACGGAGACGCCCAGGATGGATCCGATCAGTGCGCATCCCACATACCAGCCCTTGGAAAGTTCAGTGAGGGAGAACTGGCTGGCCACGATGCGTGTGGTGCCGGAGATGACGGCCGTATCATAACCGAACAGTATACCTCCGAGAGCGGCTACCATGGCTATGAAAAGCACGTGGCCTCCGCTCAGTCTGCTTGCGTAGCTCATAGATTGAAGTATTCTTTGTATCGGTTGTACAGATGTCCGGCCTGTGGATAGGCGCTCTGGGGACTCATGAAGTGGCTGAATTCGAATGTGATGGCCTTGTCGAAGCCGCAGCGTTTGGCTGCCTCCAGCTTCATGCGGAGCTTGTCGAACTTGATGGGCAGGAAGCGGATGGGCATGTCCCTGTCGAAGGTCTCGGCGTTGGTCCAGCATTTCATGCCGTATTTGTCGGCCAGTTTCTTGTTGACGGAGAAGAAGGCGTCCAGTTCGTCGTAGTCGATCTGGCCGTCCTGGAATGCGCAGGCGTCGACATATTCGTGTATGCCGTCGAAAATCTCATTCCATTCCTTTTCGTGCTGCGCCACTGAGACGGCCTTCTCCTTGGTAAGTTTGCCGCTTGCCGCATCCACCGCTTTCTTGCCGTCAATCCATGGCGAGATGAAGGTGGGCATGCCGCCGGAGACTTCCTTGCACTGACGTCCCAGGGTACGGAAACTTTCAATCGCACCCTTTGTAGCACGTGATATCTCTCCGGAGATGTACCAGCCTCCGAAGCTCTTGTATCTGGAACCGTAGCGTTCCCATATTTCATCGATGACGAAACGGTTGGACTCGACCTCGTAACTCATGTCGCCGGTGTCCCAGTATTTTCCGCTGTCGTACAGACCCAGCATGAACTTCATGTCATATTTCTGGGCCAGGCGGCAGAACATGTCGATCAGATCCACGGACGGCATGTAGCAGCCCTTTTTGAGCAGGTATGGAGAAGGGTAGGTGATGAACTTGCGGTAGCCGCAACGTATATCGATGACGGTATCGATACCGATTGCTTTCATGTGGCGGAAATCCTGGTCCCATTCCTTTTCACCCCAGTTCTGGTGGGGGATGTCGTGGGAGATTTCGTCCAGGAACGTGCCTGTGATGGGAAGGCCGGTGCCTTTGGGTACGATCAGCCTGCTTTCCTCCGAAGGAGCTGTGATCAGCTCTTCCTTCCTGCTCCTTCCTCCCAGGAGCGTGGGGGATGTGGCTACTGCGGCGATACCAAGTGCCGCTTTTTTGATGAAAGATCTTCTACTGTCCATGATGTGGTGTTATATAATATTGCAAATATATGTCATTTATGTTGTGTTTGCAAGTGTGTTTATTGATAGCATGAAAATAAATAACTTTAATTTTTATCTTTTTGTTAAAAACCCTTGTGCTATTAAATTATAATTGTAAATTTGTGGCATACAACATATCACTATACCTTTTTTGCTATGATGAAACCAACCAGGGAAGATTTCAGACTGATGGCGGAGCGCTATCGTAAGGAATTGTATGACAATGTGCTGCCCTTCTGGCTTGAGAAGTCTCAGGACAAAGAGTACGGGGGCTATTTCACTTGCCTGAACCGTGACGGCAGCATTTTTGATACCGACAAATTCGTATGGCTCCAGGGCCGTGAGGTGTGGATGTTTGCCATGCTATATAATAAGGTGGAAAAGAATCCGCAGTGGCTCGCTTGCGCAAAACAGGGTGCCGTATTCCTGGAAAGATATGGACATGACGGGAATTTTGATTTCTACTTCTCTCTCACCAGGGAAGGCAAGCCCATTATCGCTCCCTACAATATCTTCTCCAATACTTTTGCGTGCATGGGCTTCGCCCAGCTGGCCGTGGCTACCGGAGAAGAGCACTGGGCCGACATCGCCCGCAAGACCTTCCGGCGCATACTGGACCGCCGCTCCAATCCCAAGGGACAGTGGCTTAAAGCCGTTCCCGGAACACGGCCCATGAAGGATTTCGCCCTCCCTATGATAATATGCAACATGGCTCTGGAGATCGAGCCTATCATCGAGGACAAGACCCTCCTGGATAAGACCATCGAAGAGGCGCTCCATGAGGTATTCGACGTATTCTACCAGCCTGATCTGGGCGTGATGGTGGAAAACCTGGCTCCGGACGGCAGCCTCATAGACTGCTTCGAGGGGCGGCGTGTAAATCCGGGCCATGACCTGGAAGCCCTTTGGTTCATGATGAACCTGGGAATACGCCTGCATCGCCAGGACATCATCGACAAGAGCATGGAGATAGCCCTGCGCGTAATCGAATATGGCTGGGACAAGGAATACGGCGGTATTTTCTACTTCATGGACCGCAAAGGTTATCCTACGCAGGAACTGGAATGGGATCAGAAGCTCTGGTGGGTTCACTTTGAAAGTGCCATATGCATGATCAAGGGGTACCAGCTGACCGGCAACGAGAAGGCCCTGGAATGGTTCCTTAAGCTGGATGAATATCTCTGGACTCATTTCAAGGACAGCGAATATCCCGAGTGGTTCGGCTATCTGAACCGCAGGGGAGAGGTGCTTCTGCCCCTCAAGGGAGGCAAATGGAAGGGTTGCTTCCATGTCCCCAGGGGATTGTATCAGATCGGGACCATCCTGACAGAAATCAGTAAATGACACACCAAACCAATATTAACTCCAATAATAACACAGAATGAAACCATTTTTCCGTTTCTTGATTCTCCTGATGGCGGGATACGTCCTTGCCCAGGGGACCGCGTTTGCCCAGACAAACGTGCGCGGAAGGGTGACAGATTCTGACGGTCAGCCGCTTGCCGGGGTCACCGTAATGATCAAGGGCACGACCGTAGGCACAAATACAGCCGCGGACGGTACCTGGTCATTGCAGGTTCCCAAAGGCGCCGTGCTTGAATTTGTCTCCCTGGGAATGACTCCCGTCACTCGTCCTTATCAAGGCGAGACCGGTATTGATGTCATCATGGAGGAGGATATCCTCTTCCTGGAAGATGTCGTCGTGGTCGGTTACGGTACGGCTAAGAAAGAGACCCTCACTGCCGCCGTATCTGCCATCAAGGGCGAAGAACTTCTCAAATCCCCGTCCACCAATGTCTCGCAGGTGCTGGCCGGTAGACTTTCCGGCCTGTCCTCGGTGCAGGAGTCCGGTGAGCCGGGTCTGGATCAGGCTTCCATACGTATCCGCGGCTCTGTATATGGCGTCTCCTACGTCGTGGACGGTTTCCCTGTCAGTGACATCAACGATATCGACCCGGCCGACATTGAGAGCATTTCGGTCCTGAAGGACGGTGCCTCCGCAGCGGTTTACGGCCTCAAGGCTGCCGGCGGTGTCATCATAGTCACCACCAAGAAGGGAAACAAGGGCGATGTCCACATCACCTATAATGGATCCGTGGGTGTTTCCATGAATGCCAATTTCCCTGAATTCATGGACGGCCCCCAGTTCGCCTACTATTACAATGTCGCCCAGATGATGGACCAGCTGGCCAACGGCACCATTTCCTCTACGCAGGAATATGTCCCTTACTTCTCCAGGGATAACGTAGAGGCGATGACCAACGGAGATCCGACTGATGGTTGGGACAATGTGAATTATATCAACAAGGTCTTCGGTACCGGTCTGAACAGCAAACACAATATCACCCTCCAGGGCGGCAACGACAGGATACGTTACTTCATCGGCTCCGGCTATCTCGGCCAGAAAGGTAATATCGACGGATACAACTATACCCGATATAACCTTCGTGCCAATGTGGAATCCAAAGTGGGCAGGGATCTTACTTTCACGGCGGGACTAAGCGGCGTGCTGGGAGACCGTTCCACGCCGCGTTTCGCATCCGGCGGCTCTGACGGCGCCGGCTCCTCCTACGAGGTGGGCTATTTCTCCATAGCGCACCAGACCGTGGGCATGTGGCCATTCCTTCCTGAGAAGATGGGCGACTATTACACTGGCACCGTCGCCAACAACCAATCCACGCCATACAGCCCCCTTGCAGCACTTTACCTGTCGGGAAACAACCATACCAAGAGCCTGACCGCCACGGCGAATGTCTCTCTTGCATGGGATATCCCTTGGGTGAAAGGCTTGCAGGTAAAGGTGAGCGGTTCCTATGACAACTCCAACTCCTACAGCAAGAACGTCGCTACTCCCTATTATGTCGTCACACATGACCGCGCTGCGGATGGCACATGGTCCTGGAGCAGCCCCAAAGTCGATGTCAACGGTACCGCCGACGGCAACAAATTAGGCGAAGGCGTTACTTACCAGGAATCGCTCACCGGCCAGGTGGACATGACCTATGCCGGCACGTTCGGCAAGCACGGCATTGATGCGCTTGTCCTTGCCGAGGTCCGTGATTACAAGACCAACAACTTGAGCGCTTACGTTAAGAACCTTCCGTTTGCGCTTCTTCCTGAATTGAACAACGGCACACCCACCAGCAATCCGGTGATCGGTTCCAGCAATGCTTCCCGCAGCGCCGGTTATGTAGGCAGGGTGCGCTACAATTACGATGAGAAATATCTCGCTGAATTCACCGGCCGTCTGGACGGTTCTTACAAGTTCGCGGGAATGACCAGCACGCGCTGGGGTTTCTTCCCTTCCGCCTCCATTGGCTGGCGTCTGTCCAAGGAGGATTTCATGCAGGGCGCAAGCTTCCTGGACGACCTTAAACTCCGTGCCAGCATGGGTCTGCTGGGAAGTGACAGCGTGACGGCCTTTATGTTCCTGAGCCAGTATGCACAGGGCGGGAAGGTCGTTTACCCCGGTGTCGGCGCCGTGCCTTCCTACTATACTTCAGGAGTTCCCAACAAGGATCTGACCTGGGAAAAGACACTCTCCTACAACCTGGGTATGGACTTCTCTCTATGGAACGGCAAGCTGGGCGGTGAAATCGACGCATTCTACAACTATACATACGACATCCTCACCTATAACGGGGGCGGACATGCGTCTTCGATGGGTGGTTATTATTCCACATACATCAACAAGAATGCGCTGGATTCAAAGGGTATAGACATCCTGCTCACCCACAAGAACAGCTTCAGCCTGGGCGGTAAACCACTATTCTATGAAGCAGGCGCTACCCTCACTTATTCCAAGACCCGTTGGCTGGTATATCAGGACAGCCCCAATGTGCCTGAATGGCAGAAAGTCACCGGTACTACTTACAATTCCCTCTGGGGATGGCAGGCTGACGGCCTGTATCGCTCCGAGGAGGAAATCGACAATTCCGCCTGGTACGGCACCCGTCCCAACGTGGGTGACATCAGGTATGTGGATCTGAACGGCGACGGTAAGATTGACTGGAACGATCGTGGTATCTTCGGCAAGTCCAACCGTCCGGAACTCACTTTCGGCCTCAATCTGAACCTGGGCTGGAACGGGTTCGACATGAATCTGCAATTCACCGGCGGAGCCCTCTTCCAGGTCTCCCTGACCGGTACCTACTTCAACGGTTACGATGACAACACCATCTGGACCCAGACCTTCAAAGAGGGCGGCAACTCTCCTCTGTTTATGGTGGAGAACGCCTACAGCGTCTACAATCCTGACGGCACATGGCCGCGCCTGACCCTGTCTACCACCGGCCATGGCGGCGACAACGGGCTCTCCTCCAGCTTCTGGTGGCTTGATGGCAAGTATATCAGGCTCAAGACTGCCCAGCTGGGTTATACTCTTCCCAAGGAAATTACCCGCAAGTTCGGTGTGGAAGGGCTCCGCTTCTTCGTAGAAGGCAACAACCTCTTTACCATCGATGGCCTTCCCAAAGGGATCGACCCTGAATCCCCCGGCGTGAACAACGGTTATTATCCGCAGCAGCGCTACCTGATGGGCGGTATTACATTAACCCTTTAATACGAAAGCATCATGAAAAAGAACATCATAGCTCTTGCAGCAGTTGCAGCGATGCTTTCCGGCACCGCCTGCACCAAAATGCTGGACCTCACCCCGAAGGACAGCATCTCTGACAAGGTCATGTGGGCACAGGTATCTTCGGCAGAATATGCCGTCAACAGCATCTACAGCTACGTCTACGATATCTATGCGGCTTATCCCTGCGTCGCAGGTATGACCGAGGCGCTCACGGACCAGTTTAAATATGGCTCTTATCTCTACAACAGCCTTTGCTTCATCCCTTCCGAGATCGCTTATGGCGGCAACACGCTTACGGCCAATTACGTGGATGTCTATCTCGGCGCGTGGGACAGCCTGTATGGAGCGGTACGCCGCACCAACGAGGCTATCTACAATCTGCACACCCTGGGTACGGGACTTCCGGAGGCCGACCGGATACGCCTTGAGGCTGAACTGCGCCTGATGCGTTCATGGCTCTATTTCGAGCTTGTCAAACGCTACAGGGATGTGATCCTCTACGACGAGGATATGTCTGCCATCTCTACGGACAAAGCCCTTTCTGACGAGGCGGATGTCTGGACATTCATCAAGGGCGACCTGGTGTATGCGGAGACCAATCTCCCCGTCAAGGAGCAAGCGAAAGGCCGTCTCAACAAAGGCGTGGCCTATGCACTGGCTTCCCGTGCCCTCCTGTATGCACATGACTGGGAGGGGGTGATTGCCGCTGCCGACAACGTGAAAGAACTGGGCTATGACCTGGAAACGAACTATGCCGGTGTCTTCAAGGCAGAAGGGAAAGAGACCATTCTCAGCTACAACTTCTCTTATGCCGACAACATTACCCATTCATATGATTTCTACTATACGCCAGGCGGCGACTATTCCCTTGTCAACGAGCAGGGCGGCGGCTATGGTACTCCCACACAGGAGATGGTGGAAAGCTATGAACTGGCTACCGGCGGTTTCCCTGACTGGACACCCTGGCATGGCACCACCACTGATACGCCTCCGTATGCTGAGCTTGAGCCTCGTTTCCAGGCCACCATACTTTATAACGGGGCTTCGTGGAAAGGCCGCACCATCGAGCCCTGGGTCGGCGGAACCGACGGATGGGCCCAGTGGCGCAAGGAGACCCAGCCGCAGGGCCGCACCACTACCGGATATTATCTGCGCAAGGGCGTTGATGAGAGCCATGACCTCTCTGCCCGGACCCAGAGTGTCCAGCCGTTCGTTATCCTGCGTTACGGCGAGGTGCTCCTGAACAAGGCCGAGGCATGTTACAGAAGCAATGACGCTGCCGGCGCAAATGCGGCCGTCAAGGCAATCCGCGCGCGCGTCGGACTCCCTTACTCTGACCTCTCGGGAGATGAACTTTGGGCCGCCATCCGCCAGGAACGTAAGGTGGAGCTGGCCTTCGAGGGACTCTGGTACTGGGATCTCCGCAGATGGGGAGACGCCTCCAAGAACTATCCCACCGGACTTAACGCATACCAGGTACACGGTCTGATGATCGTTCCTGCTGCAGTATCCGGTCAGTATGAGTATACCTATGTTTCCGTTGATGACAAGGACCGGAACTATCCTGCCCGTATGGATCGTTTCCCCATGCCGTCTTCCGAACTGAACAACAATGCCAAAGTAGAACAATATGCAGAATGGAAATAGCCTTATGAAACGACTCCTTATCATATTGTCACTTGCGCTGTCGGCAGCTGCCTGCCATCAGCCCGAATATGTGAAACCCACCGCGGAGCGGCAGGGAATCACCTCATTGTCGGCCTACTTTACTTTCGGTCCCTATGAGGACCAGGAAATGGCCAAACTTGACATCTCTGATCCGGACCAGTCCCGGTTCGTCATTCCGGTTCCTTATTATTATCCGGAGACCTCCGACGACGAGACCGAGATCTATATGATCAAAGCCCGTATTCGCGCAGAGCTCCAGCCTAACTGCAGGATTGAGCCCGCGCTGAATGTCCTGGACCTGACGGAAGAGAACCACTTCCGCTACTGGGACGCTTCCGGCGCATCCCGTGACATCGTCATTACCGGCAGCCGCATACATTCTTCCAGGTGCCAGATGCTTACCTTCGACATCGTGGATCCGGCTATCAGCGGTATCGTGGATGAAGAGGCCGGAAAGATTTCCCTGGTCAGCGCCGACGATCTTTCGGCCGCCATCGCCACGGTCTCCATTTCGGCTCATGCCAGCATTTCTCCTGACCCGTCGCTGCCGCACGATTACAATAACGGCGTGACCTTCACGGTCA
>JAFZPY010000146.1 GCA_017552475.1 Bacteroidales bacterium
ACGGGTGTGGGCAAGACAGAACTTGCCAAAGCACTCGCCGACTATATGTTCAACGACGAGAACATGATGACGCGTATCGACATGAGCGAGTATCAGGAGCGTCACACAGTCAGCCGTCTCGTGGGTGCGCCCCCGGGATACGTAGGATACGATGAGGGCGGTCAGCTCACAGAGGCCGTACGACGCAAGCCATACTCGGTCATTCTTCTGGACGAGATAGAGAAAGCGCACCCTGATGTTTTCAACGTGCTGCTGCAGGTGCTTGATGACGGCCGTCTGACCGACAATAAGGGACGCACCGTTGATTTCAAGAACACCATACTCATCATGACATCCAACGCCGGCTCGGATATAATCCAGGGCTACATGGAGCAACTCCCCGACACCGATATCAGCGACCCCGTACAGCAGGCACAGGCTATCGCCAACCGCAGACGGATGCTGGACGAATGCCGCGGTAAGGTGCTTGATGTCCTCAAAGCCATGGTTAGGCCGGAGTTCCTCAACCGTATCGACGAGATCATCATGTTCGATCCTCTGTCAAAGAGCGACGTCCGTGACATCCTTCACATCCAGATGGATGAACTCCGTAGCCGTCTCTCCGAAAACGGAGTCGACATCTCCTTCAGCAAGGCCTTCGAAGACCACATGGTCGAAGGCGGCTATGATCCCGCCTACGGAGCCCGCCCCATCAAGAGGCTTCTCCAGCGCGAACTGGTCAACCTCCTCGCCAAATCAGTCCTCGACGGCACAGTACGTCGCGACACCTCCATAATCGTGGACATCTCCGGCGGAGAGATTGTACTTAAAAACAAATAGGTCGGTAGAAATATGCTGAACTGGGCTATTGCGAATAAAAAATAATTCGTATATTTGCATTCCCGCATTTCGCGGGAGCTTTCAGCAAAGACCCGGAGAGGTGGGTGAGTGGCTGAAACCAGCAGTTTGCTAAACTGCCGTACGGGTTATTCCGTACCACGAGTTCGAATCTCGTCCTCTCCGCTTCTCACAATTCAAAAACCCTTTCTGGAATATTCAGAAAGGGTTTTTCTTTTATTGACGACTCATCCTAAAGACTCTCTTTCAGGATATCAATTACCTCTTCCCTGCTAAGAATCTTATATCCTCCGTTCAGGAGGAATGTACTGTCGGCAATCGCGTCAAGCATATCCGCCGTGACGCCAAGGGAAGAAAGGTCCATGACGACGCCTATTTCTATCATCCATGCTTTCAGTGCGGCAAGGCCCTTGTCAGCGATGTTGTCGTCACTCATGCCGGCTGCGTCCACGTCCCAGACATTTTCAGCAAAACGTACGAATTTCTTCAACCCATAGGGCTTGATATGACGGTAATATGGCAGAGACACAGCTGACAGCGTCATGCCGTGCGTCGCGTCGGTATGCGCTCCGACCGCCTGACCAATCATATGCACCTCCCAGTCCTCTGTCTTGCCCATGCCGATGAGCGTGTTGAGCGCCCATGTCGCCGTCCACATGATATTGCTGCGGGCCTCATAATCATGAGGATCTTTCACCGCTGCCACGGAGCTGCGGATCAGCGATCTCATGAGTCCTTCGGCTATATAATCAGACGTATTGTCATCCTCCCCGGAAAAATACTGCTCCATGATATGCGACATCACGTCAAAAATTCCCGCAACCATCTGATACACAGGCACGGTAAACGTATACTCAGGATTAAGTATCGCGAAGCGCGGGAATAGCGCAGGCCCGAACACCTTACCCACCTTCAACCCTTTCTCCACATTGGTAATGACCGCGCCTCCGTTCATCTCGGACCCCGTTCCCACCATAGTCAGCACGCACCCGACAGGAATGACCCTGCATGAGGGCTCCTCCATCCTGACGTAATACTTCTCCCACGGATCCTCCTCGCACCATGCAGACGCCGCAACGGCCTTGCAATAATCCACGACCGAGCCGCCGCCGACACCCAATATGAAGTCAACGTCATGCTCCCGGGCCACTCCGGCCCCTTCCAACAGCTTCTCATAGGTAGGGTTCGGCATCACTCCGGAAAGCTCCGTCACATCTGCTCCGCACAGGGAGAGCTGGGCCATCACGTCATCATAGACGCCGTTGCGCTTGATGGAGCCGCCTCCGTAGACAAGCAGCACCTTGCGGCCATATTTTGACACTTCGCCGCCAAGAGACGACACAGCATCCTTTCCGAAATGGAGGACAGTGGGGTTTTCATACGTAAAATCTCCGATCATGTCTTATTTATATTGTGGTCCTATGCAAATATGCTAAAAAAATCTTAACTTCGCTACCCTTACGCAACACAAACAAAGACAACATGAAAGCGAACTTAGAACCCTCAACCCTATGCATCCACGGAGGATGGCAGCCCGGCAACGGCGGTCCCCGTGTACTCCCCATCTATCAAAGCACCACCTTCAAGTATGACAATACCGAAGAGATGGCGCAGCTCTTCGACCTCAAGAAATCAGGCTACTTCTACACCCGTCTGCAGAACCCCACCAACGACGCCGTAGCCACAAAGCTTGCAGCCCTCGAAGGCGGCGTCGGCTGCGTCCTCACCTCCTCCGGCCAGGCGGCCAACTTCTACGCTGTCTTCAACATCTGCGAAGCCGGAGGTCATATCGTCGCCTCCAGCGAAATCTACGGCGGCACCTACAATCTCTTCGCCGTCACCCTCAAGAAGCTCGGCATCGAATGCACCTTCGTCAGCCCGGATGCCGCTGAAGACGAAATCAACGCGGCATTCAAGCCCAACACCCGCCTCCTCTTCGGCGAGACCATTTCCAACCCCGGCTGCAACGTCCTTGACATCGAAAAATTCGCCCGTATCGCTCACAGCCACGGCGTGCCCCTCATAGTTGACAACACCTTTGCCACCCCCGTCAACTGCCGTCCATTCGAATGGGGCGCCGACATAGTCACCCACTCCACCACCAAATACCTCGACGGCCATGCCACGCAGGTCGGCGGCGCCGTCATCGACAGCGGAAAATTTGACTGGGACGCCCACAGCGACCTTTTCCCCGGACTCACCACCCCCGACGACTCCTATCACGGACTCACCTACACCAAGAGCTTCGGGCCAATGGCATACACCACCAAACTCACCGCCCAGCTCATGCGCGACCTGGGCTCCATCCCGTCTCCCCAGAACTGCTTCCTGCTCAACCTAGGTATGGAAACACTACACCTCAGGATGAAACAGCATTGCGCCAATGCCACCAAGATAGCGACATTCCTGAAAAACGACCCTCGCGTAGCGTGGGTACACTACCCCTCCATCCCCGGTGACGAGCAATATGACAAGGCGCAGAAATACCTTCCCGACGGCTCCTGCGGCGTCATGGCCTTCGGTCTCAAAGGAGACCGCGATACGGCCGTCAAATTCATGGACTCCCTGAAACTCATCGCCATCGCCACCCACGTCGCTGACGTCCGTTCCTGCGTCCTCCACCCCGCCAGCCACACCCACCGCCAGCTCTCCGACGAGCAGCTCCGCTCCGCCGGTATCGCTCCCGACCTGATCCGCCTCTCAGTAGGCATTGAAGACATCAAGGACCTGCTTGATGACATCAAACAGGCCCTTGACCGGATCTAGGTTTAGTATTACAAAAGAAGAACAATATTATTTTCTCTGATATAGATATCGCTTGATGCTGCGCTTTGGTGTGCGTTCGAAATCCTCGGGCATAAACTCCAACTTGCGCAGCTGAGCGTATTTAGGCAGCTCCTTGTTGATGACAGGGAGGGTAGCGTTGAGGAAGGCCTCCAGCTGCTCCTTGTTCATTCCGTCCACTTCGCCCTTGTGCCAGTCGGGGTACACGAGAGCTGTCAGGCCGCCTTCGTCCTCGATGACGAGGGAATCAAGAATGTACGCAAGATTGTTGATTACGGCCTCCAGCTCTTCCGGATAAATATTCTGGCCGGAGGGGCCAAGAATCATGCACTTTGAACGGCCGCGAAGGAAAAGATAGCCGTCGTTGTCAATCACGCCCATGTCACCTGTGCGGAACCAGCCGTCTTCGGTGAAAACGCCGGCGGTTGCTTCTTCATTCTTATAATAGCCGAGGAAGACGTTGGCTCCACGGACCTGCACTTCTCCGGGAATTGTCGCAGGATCAGAGGAGTCGATGCGTATCTCCATGTGAGGAGCCGCCTTGCCACAGGAATATAGCCTGTTGGCATTATAGTGGGCGTATGAGATAATGGGGGCACATTCGGTCATGCCATAGCCGACCGTATAGGGGAAACCTATCTTACGGAAGAACAACTCTACTTCGGGATTGAACGCGGCGCCTCCGATGATTACTTCCACGAACTCGCCGCCGAATGTAGCCACGAGCTCCTTGCAGATTCTCTTCTGGAGAATCTGGTCGATGATAGGCATGCCGAAAAGAAGGCGGTTCTTGTCGAGGATTGGCTTAAGCTTTGACTTATATATTTTCTCTATGATGAGGGGCACGGAGATGATGACGGTAGGATGCACCTCCGCAAAAGCCTGCATGATGATTTTCGGGCTGGGGACGCGGGAAAGGAAATGTACATGGGCGCCGACGGTCATCTCGAAGAGGAACTCGAACATCATCCCGTACATGTGGGCCATCGGCAAGATGGATACGACGCGGCTGTTGTTGTCCATCTCCCTGAGTGCATCGTTATGGGCGAAGTCAATATTGGACCATAGCGCCCTGTAGGGAATCATTACGCCCTTTGAAAATCCGGAAGTACCGGAAGTATAATTGATAAGAGCCAGTTCCTCGGCGGTATCCTCATAATAGTTGAGGTCCTCCGGACCGAACCTTTCGGGATAACGGTGACCGAAACTTTCGTTCAGGTGTTCACGCACCTTCCAGAGCTCATCGGTCTTGGCATGGAGGAATTTGAATGTATTGATCTGGACTATTACCTCCAGACCGGGCATTTCCTCAACATTGAGCCCCTCCCATACGACATCGTCGACAAAGAGGACCTTTGCTTCTGAATGGTTGACAAGATAGTGGACATTGCCGGGCTTGAATTCATGGAGTATCGGGACGGCGACAGCTCCATAAGTCAGGGCTGCCAGGTAGCTTACTCCCCAGTTGGCCTGATTGCGCGAACAGATAGCCACTTTGTCTCCTTTGAGAAGGCCGCATTGTTCAAATGCAATATGTAGTTTTTCTATTCTTCTGGCGACATCACCATATTTGAGTGTGGTCCCCTGATAATTTGAGAGCGCAGGGCGGTCCCAGTTGTCACGGAAGCTTTTTTCTAGCAGTTTATTGACTGATGTGAATTCCATATAGTATTGTTTAACGCAGCGCAAAGTAGGCCATTTATCCGCTGTTTTGCAAATTGTGTGGAGTTTTTGCACAGTATTCGGGGAGTTTTTTCTATTTTTGCACCAGACATTATGACAAACAGAAACAAATCAATCCCTTTAGGCCCGGACAAACGGCAAAGCGAAATATACGTTCGCTATGCTGATGGCGACCTCGTTATATTCAAGGACCTCAACGAGATACCCAAGCTGGACGGAACGTTTGAGGTGACTATGCTTCTTTGCCTGATCTGCATAAAAGGCAGGCTGAAGTTTGACTACAACGGAGAGGACATTACCGTCAGCGCCAACGACATGCTCATCTGTCCTCCGGGGACCAAAGTAGACGACTACATGGTCACCCCTGATTTCGAGAGTATGATTTTCGGGATATCGTATTCGAAGTTCCAGCAGACGGTCTTTGCCGGGCAGGGCATGTGGTCCATGATGATGTACGTCAAGGAGCATCCCATCTTCCACCTCTCGGACGAAGAGATGATGATCGGCCACGATATCTTCCACCTCATCAGGAAGAAGCTGGACTCACGGAGAGACTTCTTCTTCAAAGAAGTGATGCAGTCGCTCATGATCACGGCATTCTACGAAATCAGCATTGTCATCAACCGTAGCATCATTCCCGGGGCCCGCAACGAGACCTCGCGGCAGGGCGATCTTATATTCAAGCGCTTCCTGCAGATGCTATCCGAGTCTGACGGACGCCGGAGAAGCGTCTCCGACTACGCCAGGGAGCTCTGCATTTCTCCAAAATACCTGTCTTCCGCGACGAGGGAGGCGAGTGGAAAATCCGCCCTCGAATGGATACATGACTACTCTGTCAACGCTATCGCCCAGCAACTTAAGTACTCCGACCGTTCCATCAAAGAGATTGCCGGAGACTTTCAGTTCTCCTCCATTTCCGTGTTCGGAAAGTTTGTAAAAACAAAACTCGGGATGTCTCCCCGCGAGTATCGCAAACAGTCCAGGGCTCTTGCCTGAAACGTGAGTTTTTGCTAACTTTGTGCTTCATCCAAAAGAATTCCGAGACCCATGGCATTTGTTCACCTACACGTTCACACGCAGTATTCCATCCTGGACGGACAGTCCTCCATCGAAAACCTGTTCAAGCGTGCGAGTGAACTGGGCATGCCAGCCCTTGCCATCACCGACCACGGCAACATGTATGGTGTCAAGGAGTTCTTCAAATATGCAAAAAAATTCCCTGAAGTAAAGCCCATCATCGGATGCGAGATATACGTATCCAAGGGCGACCACAAGGTCAAAGAAAAAGGCTACTATCACCTCATCCTCCTCGCCAAAAACTACAACGGATACAAGAACCTCATGAAGATAGTATCCACCGCCCACATCGAGGGCATGTACTATCGTCCAAGGGTATCCCATGAGGTGATTGAGAAGTACCACGAAGACCTCATCTGTTCCTCCGCCTGCATTGCGGGAGAAGTGCCTCGCGCCATACTAGCAGGAGACATGGAGGCCGCCGACAAAGCTATAGAATGGCACAAAAGAGTCTTTGGCGAAGACTACTACCTCGAAGTCATGCTCCACAAGACGGAGGTACAGGGCCTTCCTCCCGCTGCCTACGACAGCATAATCGACGTCTACCACAAACAGACAATATACAACAAAGTCCTCTTCGAACTGGCCGAAAAGCACGGCGTCAAGGTCATAGCCACCAATGACGTCCACTTCGTCCGCCGTGAGGACGGCCCGGTGCATGACCGCCTCATCTGCCTCACCACCAATGCATTCGTTGACGATGCGGATCGTCTCCGCTACACACAGCAGGAGTTCCTCAAGAGCGAAGAGGAGATACTGGCGCTGTTTCCTGACCATCCGGAAGCCATCGCCAACACTCTTGAAGTCGCCGACAAAATAGAATCATACACGATCGACCGCGACAACGTCCTCCCCGTCTACGAGATTGATCCCGAATTCATGAAGGACATTGATTCGTGGATGGAGAAATACCATGACGTCATCGAGGCCGGCAAGTGCGACAAGAAAGGCAACTACCGGGGTGACGGCTTCTGCCACTCGGTCGCCTATCTCTGCTACCTGACCTACGAGGGCGCCCGCAAACGCTACGGCGATACTCTCAATGAAGAGCAGAGCGAGCGCATTGACTTTGAGCTCAAGACCATCAGCCGCATGGGCTTCCCGGACTACTTCCTCATCGTGCAGGACTATATCGCAGCGTCACGTGCCATGGGCAGTATGGTAGGCCCCGGACGTGGTTCGGCCGCAGGTTCCGTAGTCGCGTACTGCCTCAAAATCACCAATCTTGATCCGATACGGTACCAACTCCTGTTCGAGCGATTCCTCAACCCGGACCGTATCAGTATGCCTGATATCGACGTCGACTTTGAAGATCTCACCAAGGCCCACGAATACGTGGAAAAGACCTACGGCGCCGACCACGTGTCCCGAGTGATCACCTTCGGCACCATGGCCGCGAAAAGCGCCATCAAAGATGTCGCCCGCATCAGCCACCTCAGTATCGATGAATCCAACCGCCTCACCAAGATGGTCCCCGACCGTCTCAGCGAGAAGAAAGAAAAAGAATACCCGTTCAACCCCAAGCTGGACGAGCTCAAGCCCGGATTCAAAGTGGTAGAAAAGGACGTGGAAATAGATGACCCCGAACATGAGGGGCAGAAAATCACAGTCAAAAAGACCTTCCAGAAGGGAATGGAGGATACCGATGTCAAAATCAATCTCTCCAACTGCTTCCGCCTCGTCCCCGAATTCATCAACGAGCTGGAAAACGGCCCCGAAATCAACAAAGAGGTCCTCAAATACGCCAAGGCTCTTGAAGGATGCATACGTCAGGTCGGCGTACATGCCTGCGCCACAATCATCGGTCGCGGCGACCTCACCGACTACATTCCCATCTGCATGTCCAAGGACAAGGAGACCGGCGAGGATGTCCGCACCTCCCAGTACGACGGTCACTACATCGAAGACGTCGGCATGCTCAAGATGGACTTCCTCGGCCTCATCACCCTATCCATCATCCACGGCTGCCTGGACATCATCAAAGAGCGCCATGGCATCGACATAGACATAGAGGCCATCCCCATCGATGACAAAGAGACCTACGAGC
>JAFZPY010000147.1 GCA_017552475.1 Bacteroidales bacterium
AGGACTCGAACCTGAACTGAGGGAACCAAAATCCCTAGTGCTAGCCATTACACCATATCTCAATAACTGCCCCTCAATTATTCATTGAGGAGGACAAAGGTATTATCTTTTTTCGGATTATGCAAACTACACGCGTCTCTTGGCGAAGAAGTCTATCATGAGCTGCGAGCATTCGTCGGCGAGTACTCCTGAGGTGACTTCGGTCTTGGGGTGCAGGAGGGAGGGGGAGAAGAGGGAGTGACCGCGCTTGATGTCGAGGGCGCCGTAGACGATGCGGGAGATTTGCGACCAGGCGAGGGCTCCGGCACACATGGGACAGGGCTCGACGGTGACGTAGAGGGTGCAGTCCTGGAGGTATTTGCCTCCGATTGCTTCGGTGGCGGCCGTGATGGCTATCATCTCGGCATGGGCTGTGGGGTCGTGGAGGCGTTCTGTCATGTTGTGCCCTTTGCCGATGATGCGGCCGTGGCTGACGATGACCGCTCCTATGGGGATCTCGTCTTCCGCGAGGGCTTCGTGGGCTTCGCGAAGCGCTTCGCGCATGTATTTTTCGTCGGTTTCTGTCATATCGGTCGCAAAAATACGCATAATTAATTAATTTTGCAGTCAAATTAAACACGAGACTCAGATGAATCACACTTTAGCGCCTGCGAAGGCTCCGCTTTCCGAAAAGATCGGTTACGGCTTCGGCGACATGGCTTCGTCCATGTTCTGGAAGATTTTTTCATATTACCTGCCTATCTTTTATTCTGACGTGTTCGGGCTGAAGCCCCAGCATGCCGCATTCTTATTGTTGATCACCAAGTTGTATGATGCTGTCTCCGATCCTGTGATGGGGATTATTGCCGACCGCACCGAGACGAAGTGGGGCAAGTACCGCCCTTATCTGCTCTGGATTGCGGTGCCGTTTGCATTGGTGGGCATATTGTCTTTTTATACTCCGGATGCGGGGTACACATTCAAGCATGTATATGCCTATGTGATGTATATTCTCATGATGACTGTGTATACGGCCATTAATGTGCCTTATGGCGCGATGCTGGGCGTGGTGACGGAGGATTCGCGTGAGAAGTCGGTGTTCTCGTCATACCGTATGTTTTTCGCTTATATCGGCAGTTTTATCGCCATGGGCATTTTCGGCGTGTTCGAGAAGATGGTAGGAGGGAATGTCGGTGAGGCTTCGCCGATGCAGTGGACCGGTATCGTGACGGTTATAGCCGCGATTTGTGCCGTGCTGTTCGTGCTGTGCTTCCTGATGACGAGGGAACATGTCAAGATTGAGAGGAAGAGCGAGGGCGGATCGTCCGTGAAGGATGACTTGAAGTCACTTGCGTCGAACGGGCCATGGTGGTTGCTGCTTGGAGCAGGTATCGGTATGCTGCTGTTCGGCTCGATAAGGGGTGGCGCTGCCGCTTATTATTTCTCCAATATATTGGGTACCAGCGCCGTGCTGACTTGTGCCGTGTATTTGTTCATTGGTGAGATAGCCCAGATGGCCGGAGTGCTGTTGACCGTGCCCATTTCCGAGAAGATTGGCAAGAAGCGGACTTTTATCGGGGTGCTGGTGGCTGTTGCCGTGCTGAGCAGCCTGATTTGGTTCCTGCCGGAGACTGCGGGCGGTTTCTGGGCCTTGGTGGCGCTGCAGATACTGATTTGCGTCTGCATTGGAATTGAGGCTCCGCTTTTGTGGTCAATGTTTGCAGATGTGGCTGATTATTCGGAGCTTAAGAATGGCTCGTCATCGACCGGCCTCATTTTCTCGTCATCTTCGATGGCTCAGAAGTTTGGCGGCGCGCTGGGCGGTTTCCTTCTCATGCAGGTGCTGGCGATTTTCAGTTATGACAAGGACCTTGCCGTGCAGGGACCGGCTACGCTTAGCGCGATAAAGGCGCTTATGAGTTGGATCCCGGCGATTGGTTCGCTGCTCGGCGTGGTGTGTCTGGTGTTCTATCCGCTGACCTCCGGCAAGATGAAGGAGATCCAGGCGTCACTCGCGAAGAGTCGTGAGTCGCGTCTCGGGTAGTCTGAGAATTGTTGAAAAAATATTTTGCGGATTGGAGGGAAAAATGTACCTTTGCAGTCCTATTGCGAAAATAATAAAATAAGATATCATGAAAAGAACATTTCAACCATCCCGCCGCAAGCGCGTAAACAAACACGGATTCCGTGAGAGAATGGCTTCTGCCAACGGCCGCCGCGTTCTCGCAGCACGTCGTCGTCACTGCCGTAAGAAACTTACTGTTTCCGATGAGGACAGATGGTAGTCCTATTCCGACAAAAAAGATAGCGGACCCTTCCGGGAGTCCGCTTTTTTTATTATATTAGCGGAAATAACACAAAAACCTGATACCATGAGTAATTCCGCTGCATTTCTCTCCGAAGTACAGGATGTACTGGAAGACAACATTCTCTCTTACTGGCTCACTCTGAAGGACCCTCGTGGAGGCTTCTACGGTCAGGTGAGCGACTCCGGGTCCGCTGACAAGGATGCTGTGCGGGACGTGATCTCCAGAACAGGCATCATCTGGTCTTTCTCCGCCGCTTATCGAAAGTTCCGGAAAAAAGAGTATCTCATTGCTGCCACCCATGCCAAGGATTTCTTCCTTGAACATTTCATCGATCACAAGTATGGTGGCGTCTACTGGTCCGTAGATAAAGACGGTGTCCGTGTGGATACTGACGCACATCTCTGTGCTCACGCACTTGCTATCAGCGCTTTAAGCGAATTCTTCAAGGCCTCCAGGGATGATCAGGCCATCAAGGAGGCTGTTAATATTTTCAAGATCGTCCGTAAGCAGTTCAAGGATGAAACCGGCAGATATGCCGGGATCCTCACGCGCGACTTCAAACCTTCCGGCAAAGAGGGAAGTGTCTCCTGCGTCGCTCTCATCGAAGCGTTCGCAAACCTCTACGCCGTATGGCCGGACAAAGAGCTGAAGGCTGCACTGGAGGAGTTCGTTTCCGTGGTATGCGAGGAAAAACCCTCTGAGGTCTCGGCTGTCGTCCTGAAGAGCGCGCTTGTCCTGAAAGACTTCGATATCGCCAACAGGATTAGGACCATAGCGCTTAAGAAAGGATTGCCCAAAGAGCCCTCGCCGGATGCCATCCGTGAATGTCTTGCTGCCTGGAAGTATCTTGGAGTCAATGAAGGCGCAGAACT
Source organism: Bacteroidales bacterium (assembly GCA_017552475.1). Taxonomy (GTDB): domain Bacteria; phylum Bacteroidota; class Bacteroidia; order Bacteroidales; family UBA932; genus Cryptobacteroides. The sequence goes on from JAFZPY010000147.1 coordinate 3,161, forward strand.
TGCAGTAAAATACTGGCAAAATTTCAAGTCCGACATAGGCCATTCAGGGAACGTCCTTTTCCAGACTTCCCGTATGTGCTTTGAAGCGCTTGACATCTTTTCCTGATACATGCGTGACAAACTGATCCTTATAGACGGCCATGCGCTGGTGTTCAAAATGTATTATGCATTCGCCCAGCGGCCGATGATTAATTCGAAGGGGATGGACACCTCCATCCTCTTCGGTTTTACAAAATATTTGCTCGAGATGCTCGAAAAGGAGAAGCCATCCCACGTGGCTGTGGCTTTCGATCCTCCGGGAGGCACCTTCCGCAACCAGCTTTATCCCGAGTACAAGGCAAACCGTCCACCCACCCCCCAACTTGTCATCGATGCACTGGAACCTCTCACGGCAATTGTGAAGGCCATGAATATCCCGGTGCTGATGGTCCCGGGTTTCGAGGCCGACGATGTGATCGGCTCCATGGCCCGCCGTTCCGAATCTGAAGGCTTCGATGTCTATATGGTCACTCCTGACAAGGACTACGGCCAGCTTATTTCAGATCACGTCTTCCAGCTCAAACCGGGCAAGGCGGGTTCTGAAAATGAATTGTTCGACAAATCGCGCCTTTGCGAGAAATACGGGATCGCCAACCCTCTGCAGATCATAGACATGCTTGCAATCTGCGGTGACACGGCCGACAACGTCCCCGGAGTCAGGGGCGTCGGCGAAGTCGGTGCCAGCAAACTCATAATGCGCTATGGCAATCTGGAAAACATCTATTCCCACCTTGATGAGCTGACCAAGTCACAGCGTGAAAAATTCGAGGCGGCGCGAGATCACATCGACCTCAGCAAAGTCCTCGTCAAAATCAGGACGGACGTGCCTCTTGACACCACTGCCGAGGACATGAGACTAAATATGTCTTTTAATCCCTCCATCGCAGACCTTTTCGAACTATATGAATTCCGTTCCCTCAGACGCTACATCAGTCATGTATCGTCAGATGCCCAGCCGGTGTCCGATTTCGCGTTCAGGGAGGTCTCTCCTCGCGAAGTCGTGGAGGCCGCACGTCGTACAGGCAGCATCTCGCTTGTCATTGAACCTGTCACCCACAACATTTTCTCAGGCATAAGCCGCATCTTCGCCGCCTCCGGGAAAGAGGATGCCCTGGTTGCAGCCGAAGGTACTCCGGGAGACTTTAAGCCGGTCATTGAAGACGCTGAAATATCTACCTGCGGCTACGATCTTAAGTTCCAGTCCGAACTGCTCAGTGCCCAGGGCATTACCATGAACGGCCGTCAGTACGACATAGAGCTTATGCACTATCTCCTCGACCCTGAAAAGAGTCACAAGGCAGACACCCTCGCCATGAGCTACCTCGGCATCAGCCTTGAGCAGCCCAGTGACAACGACGCCCCCGTCATGGGCTCCCTTTTCGACGATATCCCTGACGAAGAGCCACGTCAGAGCCGCGCCCGCGAAGCCGCCGTCCTTCTTGCCATATCGGGCAAGGTGCGCGCCCAACTGGACGAAAAATCCCTCACCAGTCTCTATGACACAATGGAAGAGCCTCTCTCCAAAGTGCTGACCAGGATGGAACTCGCCGGCGTGAAAGTCGACATGGCCCAACTTAACATCTACGCCGAAGACCTCCGTCGCGAAATAGCCGAACGCGAAGCACGCATCCGCGAAATGGCAGGCGACCCATCTCTCAACGTATCATCCCCCAAGCAGATAGGCGTGTTCCTTTTCGACCGGCTCGCTCTTGATCCCAAGGCGAAAAAGACCGGACGAGGCCAATACTCCACCGACGAAACGACTCTCCAGGCCCTCTATGACCGTCACCCTGTCATTGACGAAATCCTCGAATTCCGAGCCGCCAAAAAGCTGCTCTCTACCTACATAGAGCCCTTCCCGACATATATCTCACCCGTTGACGGCAGAATCCACACTACTTTCAATCAGGCACTTACCGCCACCGGCCGCCTCAGCTCCTCCGCTCCCAACCTCCAGAATATCCCGATCCGCACCGATCGCGGGCGCGAGATCCGCAAGGCCTTCATTCCCGGAGCCCCTGCCAACTTCATCATGAGCGCCGACTACTCCCAGATTGAGCTCCGAATAATGGCGCATCTCAGTCAGGACCAGCATCTTATCACGGCATTCCGTGAAGGCGTCGACGTCCACAGTGCCACCGCATCCAAGATTTTCGGCATCCCTCATGCCGACGTCACCCCGGATCAGCGCCGCATCGCCAAAACGGCCAACTTCGGCATCATGTACGGCATCTCCGCATTCGGGCTCGCCCAGCGCCTCAAAATGGGCCGCGGTGAAGCCAAAAAACTCATTGACGATTACTTCGCCTCCTTTCCGGCCATCAGGTCATTTATCAATGACAATGTCGCCTTTGCCAAGGCCAACGGCTATGTCGAAACCCTCTTCGGCCGCCGCCGCTATCTGCCGGATATCAATTCCAACAACGCTACGGCCCGTGCTCTCGCCGAACGCAACGCTGTCAATGCCCCCATACAGGGCACTGCCGCCGACATCATCAAGCTCGCCATGATAAAAGTTGACGAAGCAATGACAACGGCGGGACTCAAAAGCCGCATGGTGCTTCAAATACATGATGAACTTGTCTTTGACGTTGAACCGGATGAGGTTGATACCCTCAGGGGAATAGTCGTAAACAGCATGGAACAGGTCATGACCCTTACGGTACCGCTTACCGTCGAATGCAACACTGGAAAAAACTGGCTGGAAGCCCATTGACGTATGAGAGGATTAATATCAGAATACAGGAAATATCTGGACTCGGATCTCGTCTCGCTTGCAAAAAAAGGTGATGAGACCGCAAGAAGCGTTCTTTTCGAACGCTACGAAGCCTCTGTCAGGAGCTTTGTCAGCAAGTATCTGCAGAATGACAATACCTACGTCGAAGACGTGTGCATGCTTACTTTCGAGAAGTTCTTCCGCAACATCTCGTCGTTCGACATCAGCAAAGAGCTGAAACCGTGGCTCCTGACTATCTCCAAAAACACCGCTCTCGACCAGCTCGATTCTTCGCGCAAAGAAGATGACAAGCGGGAGAAAGTCAAAGAGGGAACTACTCTTGAGACGTCGGTGCTCGGTATGAAAGCCTCCGATATGGACCTCGAACGCGAGATTATCATGCAGCAGGACTACGAGAGACTGATGGCTCTCATGGACGGCCTGGATGAGAAATACCGCACCGTGATAAAGAAACGTATCGTTGAAGACCTCGACTATGACTGTATTGCCAAAGAGCTTGAACTCCCGCTCAATACTGTCAAGACCCGCATCCACCGCGCCCGTCAGATGCTGATGGAGCAGATGCGGCGAGAAGAAGAATAGACTGTTTATGAACCAGAACGAATTTATAGAGAGGCTCCGGGCTGATTTCCCGGACGTGACTCCTGCCCAGGAGGATAAATTCAGGGCTATGGAGGCCCTGTACAATGAGTGGAACGCCAAAATAAATGTAATTTCCCGTAAGGATATGGATGGACTGTATGAGCATCATGTGCTTCACAGCCTCGCCATCGCCAAGTATCTGCAACTCCGTCAGGGAATGACTGAAGTATTCAGCTCTGCTAAAGTGATGGACCTCGGCACCGGAGGCGGTTTTCCGGGCATCCCCCTCGCCGTATTGTTCCCGGAAGCGCAGTTTACTCTCTGCGACTCTGTCGGCAAAAAGACCATCGTGGCCGAGGCTGTGTCCAAAGCTCTCGGTCTCAATAACGTCAAAGTGGTCAACGCCAGGGCGGAATCCCTGCCGGAGCAATTTGACTTCGTCGTGTCACGGGCCGTGGCGTCGCTTGTTGATTTTTATCCCTGGGTCAAAGGGAAATACCGCAGGGGTATCCTGTATCTCAAGGGTGGCGACATTGTCGAAGAAATCGCCGAGATTATGTCCCGCCACAAGCTTCGCCGTGACCAGGTGCACACCTGGCCTGTCGACAACTGGCTTGAAAATGACTATTTCTCCGGAAAACTTGTCATCGAGATAGAAAAATAACAATCTTTTCCTGATTGTGCGGTAGTCTGGCACAAGCGAGCTATACCTTTGTATCGTGAAACCAAAGATACAAGGTTATGAGAAACACAGAATTTGATATGAACTCCCTCAGCTCGTTCATCTCCACCGACTCCTTCGCCGCCCTCAAAAGCATGATTGACGACCTCGGTCTCGAAATCGAAGACGTCTCCTCCTGCTAGTCCTTAAGCGATACTGCGATGGACTCGCGGTCAGGTGATAGTCCGACTTTCAGGGTGCGGATGTCGGATGAACCGGTCTTGCTGCGCAGGACGCGGTCGGAGATGATAAACTCTGAGACGGGATCTTCGATGTATTTGGTGATGGCCCGCTTGAGTGGTCTGGCACCGTAGCTCGGGTCGTAGCCCGCGTCGGCGACAAAGCGTTTGGCGGTAGGGGTGATGTGGAGTCTGTAGCCGGCTTCTTCGGCTCTTTCACGAAGGTCTTTCAGCTCGATATCGATGATTGATTCGATATTGTCCTTGTTGAGTGAATTGAAGAAAATCTGTTCGTCCACGCGGTTGATGAACTCCGGAGGGAATGCTTTCTTGACGGCCTTGTTGACCACGTTTTTCCTGTCGGCGTCGAGGTCTTTGCCGGCGGTGGCAAAGCCTATGCCCTTGCCATATTCCTCAAGCTCGCGGGTGCCGATGTTGGACGTCATGATGACGATTGTGTTCTTGAAATTGACGGTACGGCCGTTGCTGTCGGTGAGACGGCCCTCGTCCATCACCTGAAGCAGCAGATTGAATATGTCGGGATGTGCTTTCTCGATCTCGTCGAGAAGCACGACGCAGTAGGGCTTGCGACGGACGCGCTCGCTCAGCTGTCCGCCTTCTTCATAGCCTACGTATCCGGGAGGCGCTCCGATGAGGCGTGAGACGCTGAATTTCTCCATATATTCGCTCATGTCGATGCGTACCATATTGTCTTCTGAATCAAAGAGGTATTCGGCGAGAGAACGTGCAAGCTGCGTTTTTCCTACTCCGGTGGGGCCGAAGAAAAGGAATGTGCCTATGGGGCGGGCGGGGTCTTTAAGACCGGCCCGGTTGCGCTGGATGGCGCGTACTACGGTATCGATTGCTTCATCCTGGCCGATGATGCGGCTCTGAAGCTTGTTTTTCATCTTGATGAGGCGGTTGCCCTCGGTCTCGGCGACTTTATTGACGGGGACACCGGTCATTTTGGAGATGACGGTGGCGATGTCTTCCACGTCGACAATGCCGCTGCGGCTGCGTTTGCGTGCAAGATTGAGCCGTACCATCGAACCGGCCTCGTCCATGGCGTCTATGGCCTTGTCGGGGAGGGATTTGTCCGTGATATAGCGGTCGGTCAGGCGCACGCTGGCTTCTATCGCATCGTGAGTGTATGTGACGTGGTGGAATTCCTCGTAGTTTGGTGCGAGGTGTTCGAGTATGGCGATGGATTGTTTGACGTCGGTGGGCTCGACGACGATTTTCTGGAAACGCCTGTCGAGGGCTCCGTCCTTTTCCACGATTTTAGTGAATTCATCCATCGTAGTGGCGCCGATGCATTGGATTTCGCCTCTCGCGAGGGCGGGTTTGAGCATGTTTGCGGCGTCAAGACTGCCCTGCGCGCCTCCTGCGCCGACGATTGTGTGGAATTCGTCGATGAAGAGGATAAGGTCAGGGTTGGATGCGGCTTCCTTGATGATGCCCTTGAGGCGTTTTTCGAAGTCGCCACGGTATTTGGTGCCGGCCACGACGGACGCTATATCGAGTGATACGAGGCGCTTTTTGACCAGGGCAGGGGAGATCTCGCCGGAGGCTATGCGCAGAGCGATGCCCTCGACGATGGCTGATTTGCCGACTCCGGGCTCGCCGATCAGCATCGGGTTGTTTTTCTTGCGGCGGCCGAGAATTTCGATGACTCGTGATATCTCGGTGTCACGGCCGACGACGGGGTCGAGTTTGCCCTCGCGGGCGGCACGGGTGAGGTCGTAGCCGTAGTCTTCTATGTCAAATTCCCTGGCCTCCTGTTGCTTCGGAGCTTCGGCCGTCTCTTCTTCCTGAG
>JAFZPY010000148.1 GCA_017552475.1 Bacteroidales bacterium
AACCTGCCGTGTCCCGCCAGGATTTCCTCGACGCCGTCGACCGTATCGTGGGTGGACTTGAGCGCAAGGGCTCGATCATGACCCAGGCGGAGAAGAAATCCATCGCCCATCACGAGGCCGGACATGCCACCGTAAGCTGGCTCCTGCCTTATGCGGATCCTCTGTTCAAGGTGACCCTTATCCCTCGCGGGCAGGCCTTGGGCGCCGCATGGTATCTTCCTGAAGAGCGCAAGCTCTGGACAAAGGCACAGATGATAGACAGGATGTGCTCCCTGATCGGCGGCCGTGTCGCGGAAGAAATAGTCAACGGCCAGCCTTCAACCGGGGCGCAGAACGACCTCGAAAGGCTCACCCAGATGGCCTATGGCATGGTTCAATACTATGGAATGAGTGAAAAAGTCGGTGCCGTATCGTTCTATGACTCTACGGGAGCCAGGGGCTATGACCTGACAAAGCCTTATTCGGAGAAGACGGCTTAATTGATGGACCAGGAGGTCAAGGAACTCATCTCGATGATCCATGACCGCACACATAAACTCATCATGGACAACATGGAAGGTTTCCTCAAGATGGCGGCCCTGCTGCTTGAAAACGAGGTCATCTTCGCCGAAGACGTGGAAAAGATATTCGGTCCCAAGGTCGTCCCCTCGGAGGATGAGCGCAAACCAGAATCAGAATCAGAATCAAATGAATAATACTCTTGTCCGTTCATTGTCGGGAATCGTTTTCCTCACTGTACTGATAGGCGGCCTGCTTCTGGGCAAGTGGACCTTCGGTATCATCTTTCTGTTCATTCTCGTGGTGATGATGTCGGAATTCTACAAGATGACCATGGGAGGGAACTACATGCGCTCGAGGATTCTTGCGACTGTGGCTGGGGCGATTTCGTTCTGCCTGATATTCGCTGCATCCGCATTCCCCGGGACAGTTACGCACAAAATGGTAGCCCTGTCCGTATTGCCGTACATTTTACTTATGAGTACGTCGATATTCACGAAGAACAAGGAAGATTACGCCCTGTTTGCCGACATTTATACCGGTATCATGTACATCGCCGTGCCATGCTCGCTTGCCAGTCTCGTGGTTTTCGATGAGACTGGAGTGTACTCCGGTATAAGGATGATAAGCTTCTTCATTATCATATGGGCCTCCGATATCGGCGCATATTGCGTGGGGATGCTTCTCGGACGGAATGGCAAAAAGCTATGTCCTGAAATCTCGCCCAAGAAATCCTGGGCCGGATTCTGGGGCGGGCTTGCGACTGCCGTCATCGCCGGAGGCGTCCTGTATTATGTCGGCTGGCTCGATTTCCCGTTGATCCACTGCGTGATACTATCGGTTCTGATGAATATCGCAAGTGTGTTTGGAGACCTGTTCGAGTCTCAGTGGAAGCGTCACTACGGCATCAAGGACTCAGGTAAGATCATGCCTGGACATGGGGGTCTCCTCGACCGGTTCGACAGCTCTCTTTTCGCAATTCCGGTAGGTGCGATTTACCTCATGATGGTAAGCCTTTTCGTATAGATAATTTTTTTTATTAAATTTGTCCAGATATAACCTATTTTGGACAAGAACATGAACAAATTTATGCTCGATCCTAATTCCTTAGGGACTATTTTCCTCAGCTGGGTTGCCGCAGCCGCGATCATTTACGCTTCAACAAAATTCGTGAAGGTGCAATGGCTTATGTACACTCTCAGTGTACTCGCTGTGGTATTCATGCTCTTTGTCACATATTTCTTCCGCGTCCCCAACAGGACCCCTGTCACAGACGACCCCAAGGTCGTGACCTCCGTGGCTGACGGCAAAGTCGTCATCGTAGAGAAAGTGTTTGAGAAAGAATATCTTCAGAGAGAGTGCATACAGGTGTCAGTCTACATGAACTTCTTCGATGTACATGTGAACTTCTGGCCTCTGGACGGCACTGTGACATACTACCAGCATCATCCTGGCGCCAAGCACCTGGCTTTCCTTCCTAAGTCATCAGACCTCAATGAGCATGCCTCCACAGGCATGAAGCCTGCCAACTGCGATGATGAAATACTTTTCAAACAGATTGCCGGCACATTCGCACGCCGGATCTACACCGACGCTACCATAGGCAATGACTATGAGATCGGCATGCGCTGCGGCGTGATCAAGTTCGGCAGCCGTCTTGACCTTTTCCTTCCCCTGGATTCAGATATAAAGGTAAAGGTCGGAGACAAGGTAAAGGCGGTGGAATCTGTTATCGCTGTCTTACCGTAGAGAATTATCCTTGTAGATCTTTCTCAATAAGTTCCACAAGTTTGTCTACCGCTTCCGTATCGGGCACATGCCGCAGTACGGGAGCGTTTTTATGATATATGGAGACTTTGTGATTGCCTTCTCCGACATATCCCCAGTCGGCGTCGGCCATCTCGCCGGGACCGTTGACAATGCAACCCATGACGGCGATGACGACGTCTTTCAGGTGAGAAGTACGGGCTTTGACGGCCTCGAATGCACCCTGGAGGTCGTACATGGTGCGGCCGCAGCCGGGACAGGCGATGTATTCAGGTTTGTAGAAACGACGTCGGCAGGCCTGCATGAGCTCGTCAACGAGGTATTTCGCGTAGGATTCATCGATGCCTTCGCCACGTATTTCCAGCTCGTCAATCTCTTTGTCGAGAAGTCTCTTGCCAAAGTCGCATGAGACGTCAAGAAGCAGCCTCTCACGGTCTGTACAGTCGTAGGTGGCTATGGCCTTTTTTCCCTCAAGATGCACTGAGACAAGGGTAGATGTGAGTTTATGGTCGTATCTGTCGCATAGATAACGTGCAACAGGAAGTTCATTGACGGGGTCTTCGGTCAATGATACGCGAACTGTATTGCCAATGCCTTCGGAGAGAAGGGCGGAGATGCCTACGCAGGATTTGATCCGGCCTGAGTCTCCGTTGCCTGCTTCAGTCACGCCGACATGGAGAGGAAATACGACGCCACGTTCCTGCATGAAACGGGCGAGGGTGCGATAGGCTTCAACCATCACGATGGTATTGGAGGCTTTGAGCGACACGACGACGTTGTAGAAGTCCTGCTCAATGCACATGTCGAGCCACTCCATGGCCGCCTTGGCCATAGCCAGGGGAGTGTTGCCGTATAGATTAGTGATGTATTCGCCGAGGGAGCCATGGTTGACGCCGACACGGATGGCCGTGCCGTGCTGCTTGCAGACGGCGATGAATTCGGCGAAACGCTTCTTCGCCGTCTCGTGGTCGCGGTGGAAGTTGCCGGGGTTGATGCGGGCCTTTTCCACGACTGACGCCACGGCAATGGCGGTATCGGCTGAGAAATGTATATCGGCCACAAGGGGAGTGTTGATGCCCTCGCTGCGGAGGATACGGCGAATTTCGGCAATGTTGGGGACTTCGTTCAGACCAGGAACGGTGATGCGGATTAGCTGTGCACCGGCGTCGCACATGCGGCGGCATTGTTCCACAGTGGGCATAATGTCAAAAGTGTGCGTGTTGCACATGGTCTGGGGGACTATGGGGTGGCCGCTGCCGATGAGAACGTCACCGACCTTGACTGTGAGTGTATTCATTGTTAATCTTCTTTATTGTAGACTATTTCGTAGGCCTCGCGACGGAGCTGGCTGCGGGTCTTGCCGTAGCGGCGGGCGAGCTGGTAATGGACGCCCAGGCTGATGTTGATGTCGTAGGGGTTGGCGAAACGGTAGTAGTATTGGCTGTAATAGTCTGGATTATAGAGATTTTGGAGGGACCATGTAAGAGTGCCCATCAAATGTATTTCCATGTGTCCGACTACGAGTCCAAGGCCGAAACCGCCTTTGAGGCCGTAGTCGAAGCGACGGTCATAGCTGGTGAATGAGCTCACGTACTGCTGGTTGACGGAGTCGCCATAACGATGTATGGCGTAGCGGTAACCGGTGTAGCAGCCGGCGTCGAGGAGGATTTTGACGTTGCCGGCATCAACGTGGAACTCTGACAGTACCGGCATTTCAATGACATCAATGACAGCTTTTGTGGCCCCTTCAATCTCGCGGGTGTAGCCGTTGGCATTTTCAGTGAACTCGTAGCCGGAATGTTTGTACATGAGGCCGAGTTTGAAGGCGAAATAGGGATACAGGCTGAACATCTTGGAGTGCTTGGTGTAGAAGATGCCGAAGGTAACAGGAGAGTTGACGTTTTTGGCATCCCATACGGGGTTGAAAAAGGTGTTCATGATGCCGTAGCCATATTGGATACCGATCATGGAGTAGTCATTGATAAGATACTCTTTTTCTATTTTGATCGAGTCGAGGTAGCTGTCCGTGTATTCACGCAGAACAGGCTTCTCATCTTGCGCAAAAATGGTGGATGAGTATAGAGTCAACGTGAATATTATCAGTATGTAGCGTCTTGTCATTGAAAGAGTTCCTTAAGATTGATGTTCTGTTCCAATTCGGAGCGTTCCGGGATTGTGATCTGATAGTTGCCTCCGACCATGAAGAATTTAACCTTTTCGGGCTGACGGTGTTCCAGTAGCGAGCCGGTGTCGACGAGACCGTTGCCGTTGGCGTCTTCCGTGATGCGTACGGAGTATTTGCCTGTCCTGATGTAGGGGAAGGTGACTGTGCCATCGGTATCGACGACAAAACTGCGGATAGTCTTGTCCCGCTTTTCGTTGAGAAGGTCAATGATATAGCGTTTGGTGACTCCTGTGAGGTGGAGGTGCATGGTGCTGAGTTTTTCATCACTCGGGAGGCTGACCTTGAGGACGGTGCTGTCGTTGTAGAAGCCGTTGACGTCACGGAATTTGCGGCGGGGAACTTTGAGGAAGTATTCCCAGCCGGGGAGGAGTTTGTCTTTTGGCATGACGGTGTAGCGGCGCAGGTTGGAGGTATCGCGGGTGACGGTGAAGGCTCCGTAGGACTCCTTCTGGCGCGGATTGACGCAACGCAGTTGCAGGGAGTCAAAGGCGGATTCAATCAGGGGATATTTGAATTCCAAAGTGAATCCGTACTGTTCGATGGTCTCGCTTTCAGCTATGCCGGTGAACACGCAGGTGGTGTCTTCATGTTTGAGGTCGCGGCGGGAGCTTTTGGCTGCCGCTGCTTTGGCTTTTTTGTCGCGGGCAAGGCGTACGACTTCGTCTGTGGCCCTGAGGATGCCTGCCGTATCGGTCTTCATGTAGTTGATGGCCAGTTTGAGGGTATCAGGCATGCGACGCTGGTCATTGACCCATATTTCGAGGGAGTCACGCTGGGGATTGAACTGGGTGATGAGTTTTTCCTTCGGGAGACCCATGATGCGCATTGAGTTGATTTGGGCATTGGGAGCCATGAAAGTGATATAGGCAGTGCGGTCACCTACGCGTTCTTTCTTGACTATGAGCTGTCTGGATGGCTTTTCGCGGAAGAGGTGGAGTTCGAGCTCGCTGCGGCGTGCCATGACGCGGGCGGTGTCTTTCATGTCATATTTGAGTACCTCGGGCATGCGGTCACGGTAGACGGTGGCAGGACGGAAGGCACTGTCCAGGAATGCGATGCGCTCGCTTTCCATCTGGTATTTATTGTCGTTGTTGGCATCCTGAACGGCGTAGACGCGATAGAGGGTGTCGCTGATGTTGCGTATGAGGAAGAAGCCCCAGTCATCGGTCTTGGCGGATGCGTCGGGACGTGCGTTGAATACGGCGGAATCGGCGTCTGAACGATAGAGCATGACTGTGGCACCTTTGACGGGCTGGAGAGTGTTGCAGTCGCGGACCGTTCCTGTGACCATGAATGAGTCAATCTGGGGACCGGTGGAGAATACAAGGGTGTAGCCGGGGAAGGGATTGCCCTCGTTGTTGTCAACTATTGCTCCGGTGATGTCAAGGGTGTAGGTAGTATTGGGCTGGAGGTCGTTTTCAAAGTAGACGACCACTGATTTGCCTTTTATTTTGTATTTGGGAGCCTTTTCAAGAGGCGGGGAGAGATAGATGTTGCTCTGTTCCTTGACTTTGACGTATTCGTTGAATGTGAAGGATATGCGGGCATTATGCGTGGGAACACCAGTGGTGCCCGGCATGGGGGATATGGCTGTGATGTAGGGAGGAATGGTGTCTTTGGGGCCGCCGGACGGGGGAGTGGTGGTATTGGCGCAGCCGCTCGGCATCATGACGGATGCGAGTATGAGCGCAGCTGCGGCTATTGGTATGAGATTTTGTATTTTCATTTATTCAATGTCTGTTCTGACAACGGACTGGATGCCTTCGATGTCGGAGAGTTTGCGCACGAGTTTGTCAAGGTCTTCGCGGCTGGTGACGTAGACGTCGATGAAGCCTTCGAAGATGCCCTGTTCCGTGCCGAGGGAGAGCTTTCGCATGTTGACGTTCATCACGAGGGAGATATATCGGGTGATGTCGTTGAGAAGGCCGACCCTGTCCACGCCTCTCAGCGAAATGCGTACCAGGAAGGAGTTGCTCTCGCCAAGGGATTCCCATTGGGGGATGACTACCTGGTCGCCGTGCTTGGAGGCAATGCTTTCGGCCACGCTGCAGGTCTTTTTGTGAACGGTGATGGAGCCGTCGGGAGATTTGAAGCCAATTACCGGGTCACCGGGGATGGGCTTGCAGCAGGTGGCGATAACGTATTTGCGGTCGTCTTTGTCTATGACGTAGGAGTCAGTCTTGCGGGAGTCTTTGTCGCGGCGGAAGCCAAAACGGGAGAGCCAGGTGCGGGAAGGCTTGTCAATATCGGCAAGGATGTCTTTCATACCGCCGAGCTTGACGATGCCGAGCCCGATACGGAAGAACAGCTCGTCGGCGCTGTTGATCTCGTTGTGGGACATGACAGCCTTGAGGGTCTCTTCGTTGAGTTTGTAGTCGAGGCTGGCGAGCTGGTCTTCAAGGAGTTTGCGGCCGAAGGCGGCGGTGTTTTCGCGGTCGGCTTTGAAGTAGTCCATGACCTGGTTGCGTGCTTTGCGGGTCTGGAGGAATTGCAGCCATTCGCGCTTGGGGTGTTCGTTTTCGGCTGTGAGGATTTCGACTGAGTCTCCGGAACGGAGAATGTGCGAGAGGGCCACGAGTTTGGAATTGACTTTGGCCGCTATTGCTTTGTCTCCTATATGGCTATGGATGAGATAAGCGAAGTCCAGGGCCGTGGCACCCTTGGGGACGGTGCGCTGCTCGCCTTTGGGAGTGAATACAACGATTTCCTGGGTGATAAGGTCGCGGTGGATGATGTCAAGGAGTTCGACGGCATTGACATCGGGGCTGACAAGGATTTCGCGGACTTTTTCGAGCCACTGGTCCATGACACTGTCGTTTTCACCGACAAAGCCGCTTTGTTTGTACATCCAGTGGGCGGCAATACCTTTTTCGGCGATGTCGTCCATGCGCCGGGTGCGGATCTGGACTTCTATCCAGACGCCCTGCTTGCTGAAGATGGTGCAGTGGAGGGCTTCGTAGCCGTTGCCTTTTGGCTTGTTGACCCAGTCACGGATGCGCTCGGGTTTGTATTCAAAAGCGTTGGTGATTATGGAGAGGATGCGGAAGCAGTCTTCGCGTTCAGCCTCCTTGTTGTTGGCATGCGGCGTGAAAATGATGCGGATGGCGTAGAGGTCGTATATTTCCTTGAATGTGACCTTCTTGGTCTGCATCTTATGCCAGATGGAGTAGGGGGTCTTGACGCGCTTTTTTATCTGGAATTCGAAGCCTGTCTTTTCCATGAGGGCTTTGATAGGCTCGATGACTTCATCAATCTGGGCGCCTTTGTCCATCATATTAAGGCCGATCTGCTGGTTAATGTCGTTGTAGGCGTCAGGTTCCTTGTATTTGAGCCAGATGTTCTCCATCTCGGATTTTACGCCGTAGAGACCAAGGCGGTGGGCCAGGGGAATGAAGATGAACATCGTCTCGGAGAGTATCTTGTCGCGCTTGTGTTCGGGCATGTATTCTATGGTGCGACAATTGTGGAGGCGGTCGGCGAGTTTTATCAGGACGACGCGTACATCGTCATTGAGAGTGAGGAGTATGCGCTTGAAGTTTTCAGCCTGCATGCTCTGGGATGAAACTACGCTTTTGTTTTTATCCTCATTGTCAAGGACGACTTTGATCTTGGTGAGACCGTCGACGAGGGTGGCAATCTTGTCTCCGAAGAGGTTGCGAATATCTTCTACCGTGTAGTCGGTATCTTCCACCACGTCATGAAGAAGGGCGGCGGATATTGACTTGTAGCCGAGGCCGATGTCATTCACCACAATCTTTGCGACAGCGATGGGATGCATGATATACGGCTCACCGGAACGGCGACGTATATTCTTGTGGGCTTCGTTGGCAAAGTCAAAAGCCTTCTGTACTACATCGAGTTCATCGGGACCTCCGCACCTTTTGCGTGCGGCCTCTTTAAGCTCGGCGTATTCTCGGGCAATGAGGGTGTAGTCCTCGGGAGTGAATTCGGAAAAACTCATATCTTGGTTTTCTTCTTGTTTTCTTCTTCACGGAGCTGTGCCCTGCGCTGGCTGTTGACATTGTGCATCATGTCTTCAAGCTGGCGATGGCTGCGCCGTTTCTCCATGGTAGAGCGGCCGAATTCGTCAAGCTCGGCTGAGCTGACATTGTAGCGGTCGACATTCTGGAAAGCATAGGAGAGTTCGGCTCCGTACAGGATGATGGTCCAGCCGAAATTCAGCCAGATCATGAATAGAGGAAGTGCCGCTATGGCACCGTAGATGGCACTCTGCTTGGTCACCATGACCTGCGTCTCAATATAGAGGTACTGGAGGGCAGTGAATGCGATGCCGGCATATACGGCGGCTTTGAAGGCAAAGCAGTAGCGTACCCGGCAGGCGGGTATATATTTGTACATCGCGCTTATGACGAGAACGGACAGGGCGGCGAATATGAGCCAGCCGACAAAGCTTCTGATGGATGATGAGGCTATGAGCGTGTCCGGCAGGATAAGGTTGAGTACGTTGGAATAGACAATTGAAGTGAGGGAGAACATCAGCAGCATGAACGGCGCAAGGATGATGATACCGATCACGACGAAGAACTGCTTGAAGAAGTTGCGCTGTTTTTTGACCTTCCAGACGTTGTTGAATACTCGCGCGACTGTCATCATCAGCCAGATGACCACCCATACGAATGAAAGCATGGAGATGGCACCGAAGAGGCCTGACTGGGCAGTGTTGACAATGTTGCCTGCAGCATTCAGAAGGACGCCAAGGATGCGTTCGTCTTCAATATTGGAACGGATGAATGAGTCAAGATAATCCGAAAGGCCCACGCGGCTGGTGATGAAGAATGCTATCGCAAGCATGGGGACAAACGCCATAGTGCACTGGTAGGCGAGTGCCGTGACCTGAAAGCCTATTTTCTGTTCCGTGAAGGTGGTGAGGGTCACGAACACAGTCTTGAGGTCGCGGATAAGGCGGGCTTTCCAGCGGGACAGGTCATCCATGTTGAGCGCCCACATGTCGGTCGTGAGGAACTTCACTATCCTCGATATGATGATAGTGGCCCATCTTACGATCACGCAGATTTTGTGAATTATATGATTGAAAAATCTGTTCATCCTAAAATAGTGTCGGTTCTGTTTCTTCTATGTCCGTCATGGTGGCGTCACCGTTTGATGAGCCTGGCATCGGAATCATGCTTCGGAGCTGCACTTCATCAATGATTTCTATTTGCAGCTCAGTCGCCTTTTTTATCTTCTCGGGACCGGGTTTGGTTCCGGCGAGGAGGTAGTCGGTCTTGCCGCTGACGGAGCCGCTGCAGCGGCCGCCATTGGATTCTATCAGCTCTTTCATTGCTTCGCGGGAGATGCTGAAATTGCCGGAGATGACAATCGTTTTGCCTTCGAGGGCTTCGGATGCTTTGGCGGCCTCGTCCATGGTGAAGCGGAGCCCGGCAGCTTTGAGACGCCCGATGTCTTCGATATTCGCGGGATCGGAAAAGTATTTGATGAGACTGTCAGCTATCACCTCGCCGACGTCTGCAACTTCCAGAAGCTGCTCCCGGGTAGCTGCGATTATTGAATCTATATCCTTGAAATGCTGGGCAATGGCCTTGGCCGTGCTTTCTCCGACATAGCGTATGCCCAGGGCGAAGAGGACGTGGTCGAATGTGACGTTTCTGGATGCGGCCAGTGAGTCAAGGAAACGCTGGGCGGCGCGGTCTTTCCAACCTTCAAGCGCGAGGAGGGATGATTTGCGCAGCGAGTAGAAGTCAGCCGGAGTGCGGACAAGACGGAGATTGTATAATTGTTCCACAGTGGCATCGCCGGCAATGACATTCATAGCCTTGCGGCTGAGGAAATGTACAAGGCGGCCTTTGGCCTGGGTGGGGCAGTGGTCGACATTGGGACAGAAATAGCGGGCTTCGCCTTCCGGGCGGATAAGGGGAGTGCCGCAGTCCGGGCAGGTCGTGGGAAAGTCCGGCTTTTGTGCATTAGCGGAGCGGCGTGACACGTCGACTCCGGTGATTTTGGGAATAATTTCGCCGCCTTTTTCGACATACACCCAGTCTCCGATGTGGATGTCAAGCTCACGCATGAAATCATCGTTGTTGAGTGTGGCGCGTTTGACGACGGTGCCGGCGAGGAGGACAGGATCGAGGTTTGCGACAGGGGTGACTGCGCCGGTGCGGCCAACCTGATAGGATACGCTTCTGAGAGGGGTGAGGGCCTGCTCCGCTTTGAATTTGAATGCTACGGCCCAGCGGGGGGATTTGGCTGTGTAGCCAAGGACGGATTGGTATGTCAGTTCATTGATTTTGATGACGATGCCGTCAGTGGCGTAGGGGAGAGCCTTACGCTCTGTGTCCCAGTAGCTGATGTAGTCTTCTATTTCATTGATGTCGTGACAGATGCGACGCTTGTCAGAGACGGGGAGTCCCCATGAGGCTGCTTTGGTGAGAGCTTCGTCATGGGTGGGGAAGGAGACGCTCTCGGAAGGGATGTGGTATAGGGTGCACATGAGACCGCGACGGGCTACCTCATTGGGGTCCAGTAGTTTGAGGGAACCGGAAGCAGCGTTGCGGGGGTTTGCGAACGGCGGCTGTTCTTCAGCCTCGCGCTCTTTGTTGAGACGGTCGAATGAGGCATAGGGCATGAGGATTTCTCCCCTTATTTCGAATTCGTCCGGCCAGCCGGTACCGCTGAGAGCCTGAGGAATGTTGGAGATATGGCGTACATTGTCGGTGACATCGTCTCCTATGACGCCGTCACCTCGGGTGAGAGCCTGGAAAAGCTTGCCATGGCGGTAGGTGAGGCAGATGGCCGTGCCGTCGAACTTGAGTTCGCAACTATATGTGAAGCCATTGCCGATGGTCTTGGATGCCCGGTCGGCGAATTCTTCTATCTCGCTGATGGAGTAGGTGTTGCCAAGCGAAAGCATCGGGTATTTGTGTGGACGGCGGACGAAGTCGTGTTTTGTCTCAGGCTCGGCGTTTTCGCCTTCTGACGCATCAATGTCACTGCCGACGCGCTGGGTGGGGGAGTCCGGAGTGATAAGATCAGGGTACTGCGCTTCGAGGTCACCGAGCTCACGCATGAGACGGTCGTATTCGAAGTCGCTCATAGTGGGGGCGTTATCGACGTAGTAACGACGACTGTTCTCCCAGAGTACAGCCCTTAGCTCCAATATGCGCGATGATGCCTGATTCTTGTCCATCTCAGATGACTTACAAGTTATAAAACTCACAAATTTAACGATTTTTTCGTGTATATTTTCAGAGAAACACTTATTTTTGCAGTCCCGTTCAGGAATAAACTTTAAAACCAAATATTTATATGAAAGATTCCATCATCATCCTCTGCGGCGGCGGTCCCGCTCCGGGTATGAACACCGTAGTGTTCAGCGTTGCCAAGACATTCCTTTCCAACGGCTATCGCGTAATCGGTCTCCACGGCGGATATTCAGGACTTTTCAGCAAGTCTCCCCGTACTGAAGACATCGATTTCTTCAAAGCAGACGCCTACTTCAACAGAGGTGGTTCCTACCTCCAGATGAGCCGTTTCAAACCCACCGACGCAGATTTTGAGAACAATTTCAATCTTTCTCTCTTCCAGGACAACAACATCAAACTCCTGGTGACCGTCGGCGGCGATGACACCGCTTCCACAGCAAACCGCATCGCCAAGTTCCTTGAGGCAAAGAAATACCCCATCCACAACATTCACGTCCCCAAGACCATCGACAACGACCTTCCTCTTCCCAACAATACCCCTACCTTCGGCTTCAATTCAGCCAAGGATGAAGGTGCACATCTCGCACGCACCGTATACGAGGATGCCCGCACTTCAGGCAACTGGCTTATCATCAGCGCCATGGGCCGCAGCGCAGGTCACCTTGCCCTCGGCATCGGTGAAGCCACCCACTGCCCTATGACCATCATCCCCGAGATGTTCAACAAGACCGGAATCACCCTTGACAAGATCGTGAAGCTCGCTCTCTCCGCTATCATCAAGCGCAATATCCTCGGCATCGAATACGGTACCGTGGTAGTAGCAGAAGGTGTGTTCCACGACCTCAATCCTGAGGAGATCAAGAACGCCGGCGTAAGCCTCACCTACGACGAGCACGGTCACCCCGAACTCGGCAAGATCTCCAAGGCCGTCCTCTTCAACGACATCCTCGAGAAGGAGTTCAAGAAGATCGGCATCAAGGTCAAGACCCGTCCTGTAGAGATTGGCTATGACGTTCGTTGCCAGGACCCTATCGCATATGACCTCACATACTGCTCTGAGCTTGCAATGGGCGTATATGAGCTCTTCTCCAAAGGCGAGACAGGATGCATGGTATACGTTGACTCCTTCGGCGAGTCCCACCCTCTCTACCTGAAAGACCTTCAGGGTGCAGACGGCAAGATTCCTCCCCGTCGCGTCAACATCGACGGCGGCACTTCCCAGAACTACTTCAACCACATCTGCCACTTCATCACTCCCGCAGACTACGAAGCAGCCAGGAAGTATGTCTCCGACCCCGAGTCCTACGACTTCAAGAAAATTCTTAACTGGTAATAATTCCAGTCACCACGTAAAAGCCCGCTGATTTTCAGCGGGCTTTTCATTATGCTCTTACTTATTGTCAAACACGGACTCGCTGACGCCGAAGCAGGGGAGTGTAGGGAATTAGCCGGCAACTTTATAATTTGAGTTTCTTGCCTTCCATTGTGGGCGGTGTCTGGATGAGCGGCGTGCATCCGATGAATTCAAGCCAGCTGTAGTAGCGCTGGAAAAACATCTTTACATAAGCATCTCCCTGTAATTGGGCAGCAACATACTCGTTGGTCATCTCATCGTCGCCACGGACGGTTTCAATTTCCCTAAGATAAGAGATCATCTTCGGGATGATGGCTTTCTCTTTCTCAAGGTGCGGCTTTACTTTCTGGATCCAGCGTTTTAGCAGCTGCTCATTGTAGGCCATCACCTCTTCCTGTTCTGCAAGACGTCCTTCGACAAACCAGTCCGGAGTCCTCTTGACGCCTTCAGCCTGGGCGCGCTCGACGAGCTGGGCATCCATCCCGGCAATCTTCTTGCAGGCTGTAGAGGCGAACCACTCGTGGCACATCTGCTTGCGCAGAGGAGCGAATTCATTGAAAATTGGTTTATAACAAACCATATCGCAACTCAGGAGGAAGTCTTTATAGCCAGGATCGCTCTGCGAGAAGGGCGAGACCCTGTTCTGACTCTCTTTAAAGACGGCATCTGAGTAAACACGCATCTTCTTCATGACAGCGTCATACTGTTTCGCCTTGGGGTCAAAATGCAGTTCTGTGTCATAGGGAAGGCCCTTAGCGGCCCGCTTGGCATTGTCCATCATCGCATCGGCGAGACGTTTTTTAGCGGCCTGCACGTCCTCTCGCGGCTCGTGCCCGGTCACTGCCCAGTCGCATGCTCGTATCTGATTGAGATATTCAGATAGCTTCTCTCGCGTATTTATCTCCGAGACATCCGGGATCGTGGGCAGATGTTCAAAGGCTTCATCGTAACTGCTGTAAGTAGCCTCCTCGATGAGCGCCTTGCCTGCCTTCTTGCCAAAATTGGCAGAGGGCTCGTTCCATAAATAATCGAGTTCGGAGTAGCCGCCGAGTTTCTGGGCGAAGTTGCGTTCGGCTTCAGGAATAAAGAAGGTCTTTGAATTCTGTGCGGACGCATGATGCCAGACTGTCATGACTGCGAACACAAAGAGGCTGAGTATAGAGAATCGTTTCATGAATAAGGCTTGGAAAATAAAGGTTTTGACTAGTTCACACAAATAGCAGGGACAACGCCCACAGAAGAATCGTTCACATTCTGGCATCCAGTCGCAGAAAGGTCTGTGACGGCGGCCGATTGCTGATCCTCACGATGGACGGAGAGCCGATGGAAATAAGGAGGAAGGAGTGGCGTACGCAGCCACCAGGTGGTCACTACTTCATCGGAGAAATGCGCAACGCCATTTCCACGCGAGAAATCCGTCATCGGACGGGCAAGTCCCTTGTAGGTGGTCTCCACATCCGCCGCCGTCCATTGCTTGCCGGACCGGTATAGTTCCATCACGTTGTCTCCGGTCACTTTGGGCGGAACCTTTATGAAGCCATAGTCCTGCCGCGTCACCTCTGCCGGGCTCAGCACGAACACCTTGTCTTTGGTATTGTTGCTGGTGAACTTAGGGAAATACACGCGCTTGTGCTGTTCGCCGCTCTCATAGTACATTGTGCCGTCGTAGAGGCTGCGGTCCAGCGCGGTAAACTCCTGGATAATGCTAATGCCGGAATTCTGACGGCTGCTGTTTTCTACGGTAGTAACGGCAATCTTGCTATGCATCGCAGGAGTGAAGGCCGTCTGGAGGAAGCCGCGGCCGACGAATTCTTCGTTGACACGCATCGGGGTTTTAACCCCTTTAAGGTAGATATTCTCGTCACCCTGAATATAAGCAATACCGTTCAGGAAAGCACGCAGGCGGCTGTGTTCATAATTGTTGTGCTGAATATAACTGCCGTTCTCCAGCTTACGAAGCGTAACGTCCAGGGTAAAGGCATAGCGATTGGCGTCTACCGCTTCGAACACGGCATAGTCACCCCAGGTGTCGCAGAACTGCTCGTTGGTCAGTGCAACTTCGGCCAGCAGGAGCTTCTTGCCGCTGCCATTGTAGTTGTTCGTCACGACACGCCACTTGATGGGCTCCACTTTGAAATAACGATATGACTTCTTATAGACATTCTGGACCCTGCTGTCGTCGCTGTAACGGAATCCCAGCCGGCCCTCGTGGCCACTTGCTTTGCGCTCCATAATCTTGATGTACCAGGCACCATCACTGCCTTTATAGTAGGTATGGGCGCCGACAATTGCAACCTGAGACTCATTCACCGTCACGGAAGCGGCCTTGATGGTCTGCGGCCAGTCGCCGAACAGAACGTAGGTGCCACTCTTGCCCACAGATCCGTCGGTTCCTGCAGGCAGGACCGTGTACGGTGTTCCGACAAACTCTTGAACGGAAGCGTTTTTCAAAACTGTCGACGAAGCCGGTGCAGCCTTCGCAGTCGTCGTAGACGGCGAAGCCGCGGCGGTCTTCCCGACCTCTGTCCGTGAGGCGGTATTTTCCCGGACATCCGTGGGCGCGGACACAATCTCAATACCCTCGGACAACTTCTCGTTCAGTGAGTTGATAGACGCCGACATCGAATTGAGCATGCTTGAACAGGAAGAGACAACCACTCCCAAAGAAATAGCCGCCGACAGGGCAGCCGAATACAGGGTAAGTTTCATAAGAGATTAAAAGATATTATTACATTTTGACAATGCAATATTAACCATTAACGGGTCATTTCGGCTATCCGATATGTTACAATTTATGTACGAATTGTGACATTTATCGAGCAAGCATCATTCCCATTCAAACTCATTGGCATCACCATAACCCTGACGTTCTCCGGACATCTGAAGAACGGCAGCGTCAATTTGCAACTCAACTATCTCTGCCACAGGAGTTTCATATTTAATATTATCATTCATGTCCATCATTTTTTTAAAGGTCTGACAGATTGTCCGCGATAACGTGGATTGCTGTTCCACCATAAGCCGTTTGTCCTGGAGGAAATCAGCCATCCGTTCACACCGTTGATTTCTGTCCATAGCCGGTCAGTATTGTCAGCGAGTTCATCAGCCCGTACCGTGGATGGAATGCACCACGTCGCCCCCCATAGCACAGTTGCGGCGTCATCTGACGCATCCAGCGCAGTCTTGTTGTCAACACTGTTGTACTTTGTGCGGGTAGTATCTCCTTCACCGCTGTATGCGTAATTCGTCCAGTCAAATGAATGCCCGGATGCATATCCGGTTGTTTCACCCCAGGCAAAATAAAGCCCGGTATCTTCCGGATTGGTCGCTCCAATATTCTTGACAGCCCAAAGCGTTCCGCCAGGGGCTTTTATGAATCCCTTGGCCTTAAGCCGCAGTATACATCCATGGAATTGGTTCTGTCAAGCGATGACAAAATCAAAAGCCGGAACGGATAGAAGGGTCGGCGGCAGGGGAGCGATGCCTAAATACTCTAAGGCCTCAGTGGGGATGAATGGCGTAAATGACGCCGGAGAAGCAGAGAAATTCACGGCGACCAGCCTGGTATCGGAGCCATCACTGCGGAGGAATATGAAATGCCTGTCGGGATCAAAGCCGGGGGTGGTCATATTGCAGTAGCAGAGATCGTATGTGCGTCCGTCAGAGAATGCCGGGGATTGTGATGCGAGTCGCAGAATCTCGCGATAACGCTTGTACACAGGCGTATCAGGCTCGCCTTCTGACGAATGTATCGCCTTCCAAAGCTCCAGCAGGGATGTCACCTTCCACCAGTCAAAGATGGATGTGCGGCCGTTGACACCGCTGAACGGCTCGTTGTCCATGCCTCGTTCGCCCATCTCCTGGCCTGCATATAGCATGAATGGATTGCTGTTGAAAAGCAACGACACGGCCAGTGCCGGATAACCGGCTTCAGCGCTGCGGGCAAAATAGTCAGACGCCACCCGCTGCTCGTCGTGATTTTCAATGAAATTCAGCATCCGCGGCTGGAGAGCGCCGAGATATTGCCAGGTGCCGGTAATCATGCGTGCAGACTGCCATAGTTCCACAGGGGAGCCAGGATCGTTGACGTTCTTCTCAACAATGGCCCTCAATGAGTCATAGAGGCCGGACTTGTCGTACAACAGGTCAAAGCCAACCTCATGTACGTAGCTGTCGTAGAGGTTTTTCTGATAGACCTCAGCAACGAAAAGGGTCTCGGGCTTGATGCGCTTGATTTCGGCAATAAGCCAGCGCAGGAAAGATCTGGGCACCAGTTCGGCCATATCGCAGCGAAATCCGTCTACACCCTTGGAAACCCAGAAGGACAGGATGTCACGCATCTTGTCCCATGTGGCAGTATGGAAGTCGCAGTAGTTGATTTTTACGGTCTCATACCAGTCATTGATGCCCGGGTGAGGGGAGTAGTTGTTGCCGGTGGCTTTGGCTGGCATTTCCTCGTAGGAATGTTCATATTTATCAGACCCTGGCAGAACCAGCGGTTCGCCCGGATAGTAGAAGAAGTCGTTTTCGGGACGCCAGTGCACTGAGGTATCATCATTGGCTCCGAGTGGAACAACTCCTTCCGGTGCCACGGAGCCCAGCCTGCCATAATCTCGGGAGACATGGTTGGGCACAAAGTCGATAATCAGTTTGAGGCCTGCATCGTGGATGCGGGATACCATTTCCTCGAATTCCGTCATGCGTAGAGCGGGGGAGTCGGCGAGGTAAGGATTGACGTCGTAGTAGTCTGTGATTGCGTACGGGGAGCCGGCTGCTCCTTTGACGATTTGAGGATGCGAAGCTTTGCAGCCATGGGATTTCAGTGTCGTGGCGTGACGGAGAAGGCCGGTCAGCCATAGGTGTGTGGCGCCAAGGTCACGTATATATCGGAGAGAGGGCGCGTCGATGCGCGAGAAGGTGCCGGACAAGGTGTCCGCATTGCCCCAGAGGCGCGGCAGCAGTTGGTATATTATCGTTTTCATGGCGTGAATACATCAGTGGTTGTATTATGGAATATATGCAAAAATCGTACTTTATCAGCCGGGCAGCAGCTCCGGTGTCATAATATGCATTATAGTGACAGATTATGCGCAAAATAGGATATAATCAAATTTTGGATATATGACTATATTTGTATTATAAATTTCTTGAATATCATTTTATGGAAATTCCATCACTCAGCCCAAGACACGGTAAAAACACACTGCGGGTCGGTAATAGCGATAAGCTGGTCATAATGGAGCATGCCGGCATCCTGCCCAAGAAACCCGTGAGCCTTCGGGACCATGGAGTCGTGTTCTTCTGCACAGAAGGCAGGGGACAGTTCGATTACGACGGCCACCGTATAGAACTGCAGAAAGGGGACATGTTCCTTTATTATGCACGTTCTGTCGTTGAAAATATGATGGCATCGTCTGATTTTGACGGTCATGAGATATGGTTTGGCCGCGAAGCTCTTTGGGATATAAACAAGATGGGCAAGAAGAGCCTCTTTGACCTGGTGACGATCAAACAGTTTCCGAAGGTTACGCTTTTCGAGGATGAAGCGACCCTGATGATGGAATACTACCACCTGCTTTCACGCCGCATGAGGGACGATTCTTCCTTGCTCCAGGATGACATAGTACACACTATTTTCAGTGCAATGCTCCTGGATATCCTGTGCATCATGCGAAGGGGATATGAAAGTGTTATCAGCCACGAGACTGCCGATAATAACAGCGTCAGCATCAACACACTGCATGGCAAAATGCTGGTAGACCGCTTTATAAAGACCGTGGAGGACAGCGACGGACGCATACGGCGCGTAGACGAATTTTCACGAATGCTCAACGTCACGCCCAAATATCTGATGCGCCAGCTCAAAGATGCAATGGGCCACAGCCCAAGTGAGATCATCCAGCTTTTCACCGTCAAATCCATAGAGTACCGCCTGCGCTACTCTGACATGACGATGCAGCAGATTGCCGACGATCTTCACTTCGCCAGTGCCTCATTCTTCGGAAGATACGTCAAGGAACATCTTGGGATGACACCTCTGGAATACAGGTCGAAATATCAGAAAGAGGCGGAATCAACTTCTTCCAGTGATATTTTTTGAGGAAAATCGGACATCGTCTTTTTCTCAAAAATGTGCAATTTTGCACAAAACATATAGCATGAATCAAATTAACACTATAAAAGGATTGATACCACAGCACCTGCTGATGCTGGTTCCTTCTACTTTCCGAGACATGTGGGCAAACAGGATCGTAAAAGTATTTAAGGAACAAAATCCTAAGTTGTACGATGAAATCGAACAATGGAGCGTGGTGCCCGAAGAAAGATGTGACGTGGTCGTGACTGAGATCCTCACCGTAGCAGACAAAGTGTACAGCGAACTTAACAGGAAAGTATAACGATAATTCTTAGATATGAAGCGTCAGAGCGCCTGGCGACGGAACTCGGCGACGGTGATGGCCGTGGCGACGGCAGCGTTGAGAGATTCGCTTCCGGGGTCGTCAGGAGGGAAGGGAGGGATGTAGAGACGGTCAGTGACGTGAGCAGCAGTGGCATCTGAGATGCCGTTGGCCTCATTGCCGATTACGATTATCGAGGGGCATGAGGTACAGTCGGAGAGGTCGCGGGTATAGATTGAGGAACCGTCGAGGAATGTGCCATAGACGCGACCGCCAGAGACGTAAACGGTCTTGCACAACACTGGGATGGAGGTATAATGGAAGCGGACGCGGAATATCGCGCCCATGGTGGACTGGACAACTTTAGGATTGAAAATGTCGACGGTGTCGGGTGAGGCATACACGGTATCAATACCAAACCAGTCGGCAATGCGGATGATAGTACCGAGGTTGCCAGGGTCGCGTATGCCGTCAAGGGCAAGGTGAAGTCCCGTGGTCGGAGTGTGCGTATCTATTTCTATATCAGTGGGTTTCCTCACGAGCGCAAGCACTGGGGAAGGGGAGGAGAGCTGAGTAATACGGCTCATCGCTTCTTCGCCGATGTCATCACGGCGAAGGACGCGCTCGACCTCGAAACGGCTTCTTAGCGCTTCATCGACAAGCTTTTCGCCCTCTACGACAAAAAGTCCGTATTTGTCACGGAACTTCTTGTCTTTAAGAGACTTGATTAGCTTTATCTCACTATTTGATATAGAAGCCATGACCTATTTGTAGTAGCCAAGGATTTTGAGCATTGACTCTGAAGACTGCTCCTCGGAGAAGACTGAGGTGATTAGTTTGCCGTCCTCGTCCCGATTGATAAGAATATGCTTAGGGGAGGGCTGGAGACAGTGTTTTATGCCGCCGAAGCCGGAAATTGCTTCCTGGTAGGCACCGGTGTGGAAGAAGCCGATGTAGAGGGATTCACGGCGGTTGCGGATGGTCGGGAGGAAGATGGCGTTGGCGTGGAACTCAGCGTTGTAGAAGTCCTGGCTGTCACAGGTGAGGCCGCCGAGGAAGACGCGCTGGTATTCGTCATTCCATTTATTGATGGGAAGGAGGATGAAGCGTTGGTTAAGGCCCCATGTGTCAGGCATCGAGGTCATGAAAGAGTTGTCGATCATGTACCAGCGCTCGCGGTCATTCTGCTGTTTGATGTCGAGAATTTTGAAGATGGTCGCACCGGCCTCGCCGACGGTGAAACTGCCGAATTCGGTGTAGATGTGAGGCTCTTCGACGCCGTGTGAGTTGCAGATAATCTTGATCTGGTTGATAATTTCCTCGACCATGTATTCATAGTCAAAGTCCTGGGCGAGAGAGGTCTTGATGGGGAGACCGCCTCCTATGTTGAGTGAGTCAAGCTCCGGGCAGACGGCTTTGAGATCGCAGTAGAGATTGACGCACTTGGAAAGTTCGTTCCAATAGTATGAGGTGTCGCGGATACCGGTGTTGATGAAGAAGTGGAGCATCTTCATGTGGAAGTTAGGGCGCTTGGCGATGTTGTTCTTGTAGAAGTGCATGATATCGCTGTAGCGGATGCCGAGCCTGGAGGTGTAGAAGTCGAAGTTGGGCTCCTCCTCGGACGCGATGCGGATGCCGAGGTCGGTGTCTTCGGTGATGAGTTCCGCAAGGTCCTCGAATTCGTTCTTATTGTCCAGGACGGGGACGATATGCTCCCAGCCGTCATTGCGCATGGCGGCGATATTCTGTATGTAG
This sequence comes from Bacteroidales bacterium, assembly GCA_017552475.1. Classification (GTDB taxonomy): domain Bacteria; phylum Bacteroidota; class Bacteroidia; order Bacteroidales; family UBA932; genus Cryptobacteroides. Next base: position 21,139 of record JAFZPY010000148.1, read on the forward strand.
CGGGGACGTTTGAATCCATTGCAGACCACGATGGCGTCCTCTTTCTTGACGCTCCCGTCCTTGGCCAGGGCGAGGATGAGGTCCAGGTCATAGGCTGATGACGTCTCCAGATGAATGTCGTTCTTCAGGGCTTCATGAAGCACAAATGCAAACTGCGAACTTTTCGTGCAGTAGCAATAATGGAAGTCGCCGCGGTAGTCGGCCTTGGCCATGGCCACCTTGAACATCCTTTTGGCCCTCTGTATCTGCGATGAAATCTTAGGCAGGTATGTTATCTTCAGGGGAGTGCCATACTTCTCGATGATGTCCATCATATCTATGTCATTGAAGAAGAGATTGCCTTCTTCTACACGGAACTCATCCTGGGGGAAATCAAAGGTCTGTTCGACGAGATCGATGTATTTGTTCTTCATTCTTTCTGTGTTTGCCTTTTTTAGTTGTAAAACATTCGGCAAAGATAAGAATTATTCATTATTTTTGTACAATATGACATTTAGAGGAATCATACTTCTTGCCGGTGTGGCAACAGCCCTTGTTTCATGCAGCACCACCAAAGTGCTTGGCGAAGGCGAATACCGCCTGGTCTCCAATCAGGTGCGCATAGAAGGCTCAAAAAAGCCCGGTGCCGGCGAACTCGCCCCATATATCCGCCAGAAAGTACAGACTCCTGTCCTTGGCATGAGTCCTATGGTGAGCATCTACAACTGGAACGGCAAATTGTTCAAACGCCTCGGTACACCTCCCGTG
>JAFZPY010000149.1 GCA_017552475.1 Bacteroidales bacterium
GGAACGGATAAACCCTTCCAGCTTTACGGGCATCCTCTCATGAAGGAGAAATACACCTTCTCCTTCACTCCCCGTAGCGTATCGGGTGCCTCCAAACCACCTCTTCTCAATCAGTTGTGCTATGGTGTAGACCTCTCATCTCTACCTTACGAGAAGATTTGGGAGGGAAAGATGGACCTCTCCTACGTCATCGATGCCTATCAATGCCTGAAGGCGCAAGGAAAGGCAGAAGGCTTCTTCACCTCCTTCTTCGACAAACTGTTGGGTCAGACCTATGTGCGCGAAATGATTATAGAAGGCCGAAGCGAAGCTGAGATTCGTGCCCGTTGGAAGCAGGACGTCAGTCAATTCAAGGAAAAGCGCAAGAAATATCTTCTCTATTAAGGAACTTCTGTTTTCACCCAGCTTGTCTTAATATTAATAAATCTTAGACAATAAAACTTAAATCAGTTGGTGGGTTGCATACTTTAGCCTAACTTTGCACCATGATTCCCGCGATAATGCTCTTTGTGGCCCTATTTCAGCAGCCCGATACCATCTCGTCCGATACCCTGCGTACTGATACCTTGCGCGAGGTAACGGTAAAGGGTGATACCATCCTGCCCGTCATGGATGCCATACTGAAGTCGCTCAAGATGCATCCCATTCCCAAGAGTCCTAATTTGGGCGAGATACTGGAGAAATACGCACCAGGAGTCCAAGACCGCATAACACATCCCTTCGCCATTAAAGACCGGAAACGTGAAAAGCGAAAACGCAAGCATCAGAAGATTCTGCAGAACTACGACCGCGTAATACCCTTCGAGTACCTGCTTCGTGAGGCATATATGCAGCTGCAGCTGGAAGATTCGCTCGAAAAGGCGAAGGAAAAATAAAAAAACTCCCAAAAAGTTTTGCACATTAACAGAAAACTCCTACCTTTGCACCCGCTAAGAAGCCCAGATGGCGGAATCGGTAGACGCGCTGGTCTCAAACACCAGTGGGGCAACCCGTGCCGGTTCGACCCCGGCTCTGGGTACGGAAGTTGGAGATTTCTTCGGAAGCCTCCAACTTTTTTTGTACCATGTTGTAACTGTTTGGTTTGTTGACAGATTCTCCATCTCCCATGAAGATGTTTGCTGAACTTGCCAGTGCGAGCCTAAAACAGGTGGCTGACTGGTTTGTCTGGCTGGCAAGCACCTTGTGCAAGTTCAATTCCAACGAACCGAGACGTGCCGACCATGAAATTCACGACATAGCCGAGGGCAGATACGATGGGAGAATACAGAAGTACCAGCAAGGGTTATCAAGATAGGCAGTTGCTATCTGATAGTTACTCGCTAAATTGGAATTTGAATGTCAGCCCATTTAATGCGTGATACACTTTTCGACATTGTTCAGATAGGCCAAAAGGTCCTTGGAGAGAAGATACTCATTTCCACCCCGATTGTTTTTTCTCAATGCTGCCTTGTTGTATAATTCCGCAAACGCAGCCGGGCTGTCGAAGATATTGATCAATTCGTTTTCCAATCCCTCTTCCTGGATCAATCGGGTCATGTAATAACCCGTCGGATGTCCGTTGAATACCAGTAGGTCAGCCACAGGACCATATTCACCCTCCACTGGTTTTGCCTTGAATACATCAAGCAGGGAATCCAATTTCTGCAGCGTACTGGACGAATTACGGTATTCGTTCAGGTACAATTCCTCGAACGACGCACCATACTGGGCATACATCGCTTCCGGATGTTCTCCTTTGTCAATCAGGTCCGCGATACCTTCGTTCTCAAAGCTGTTGAAAATCTTCCAAAAAGAGTCCTGCGTGGGAAGGCTAAAACATCGGTGTTGTTTTGGCAAAACAACGGCATAGGAAAGGCAAAATAACGGCGTTGTTTTAATCACGATAGATAATAGTCAATGGATAATGTACAATGGACAAAGAAAAAAAGGTTGTGGGCGGAGAAAGAAAAGATTCGTGTTGATTCGTGTCATTCGTGGTTGAAAAAATCTCTCTTCCCCAATTCCCAGAAGGCGACGGCGGAGGCGGCGGCTACGTTCAGGGAGTCCACGCCGTGGTACATGGGTATGCGCACTACGTAGTCGGCGCCCTCGATGGCGTGGCGCGGCAGCCCGTCGCCCTCGGTGCCCATGATGATGGCCAGGCGGGGCTCCTGCTTCAGGCGCGGGTCGGCAAGCGATATGCTGCGGTGGGTCAGCGCCATTGCCGCGGTGCGGAAGCCGAGGGCGGGAAGCTCGCGAAGTGGGTCGGTGGTCCAGGTCCAGGGGATGAGCAGTACGTTGCCCATGGAGACGCGCAGGGCACGGCGGTTCAGGGGATCGCACGAGTCGGTGGTGAGCAGTACGCCGTCTATGCCCAATGCGGCAGCCGAACGGAAGATGGCTCCGATATTGGTGCTGTCGACCACGCCGTGAACGACTACGATGCGCCGGGCATTGCGGCAGACCTCCTCCATCGTGGGGGGCTGGGGGCGCCGCATGGCGCAGAGCACGCCCCGCGTCAGGGTGTAGCCCGTCAGGGCGGCCAGCACGTCGCGCGGGCCGGTGTAGACGGGGAAGTCGTCTCCGCACGTCTCCTCTATGCGACGGATTATCGGCTCGGCATCGCCCGTGATGTGTCGCTCCTCGCAAAGCAACGAGATGGGCTGGAGTCCGGCATCGAGCGCCACGCCGATAACCTTGGGACTCTCGGCTATGAAAAGTCCTTTCTCGGGCTCTAACCGGTTGCGCAGCTGCGCTTCGGTAAGGGTGCCATAAACTTCCACGCCGGGGTGGGAGAGATTGGTTATGTGTTCGAGCTTCATGCCGCAAAATTACATCTTTTTCGGCACAGGACAAGGGCTGGGCTACATTTTTCTTCCCCATAATTTGCAGGATTAGTAGAAATATTCTAATTTTGTTGCCTGAGAACCCTAATAATCCCCAGTAAAACAAAAGAATAGTTGTATGAAGGCAAGATATCTGCTGCCGGCAGTCATCGGGTTGATGTGCCAGGCAAGTGTTGCGCAAGAGACCAGGATTCAGTACCTCTCCGGAACGGACAAGGACCATACCGTTCAATGGCAGTTCTTCTGCTCAGACGGCATGAAGAGCGGCGAATGGACCACGATAGCTGTGCCCTCATGCTGGGAGTTGCAGGGCTTTGGCGGCTACAACTACGGATGGGACCGTCCACCTCATCATGAGCAGGGGCACTACAAGCATGCTTTCCAAGCTCCTGAAGCATGGAAGGGGCAACGCATCTTCCTGACCTTCGAAGGGGTGATGACCGACGCTACGGTCAGCCTGAACGGCCAGTTGGCGGGACCAACGCACCAAGGTGCCTTCTACCGCTTTCAGTACGAGGTGACCGACCTGCTGAAGCTGGGTCAGGAGAACGTGCTGGAGGTGCTGGTGGACAAGGAATCGGCCAACAAGAGTGTGAACGAGGCTGAGCGGCGTGCCGACTACTGGATCTTCGGCGGCATCTTCCGCCCCGTCTATCTGGAGATAAAGCCGCAGGATTTCATCGAGCGGGTGACCATCGATGCGCGTCACGACGGCAACTTCTCGATGCAGGCCTTCCCCAGCCTGGCTCGGCAGACCGCCGAGAAGGTGAGCGTAGAGGTTGAGATTCAGACGCTCGACGGTCAGCGCGCAGGAAAGCCCATCATGGCTCAGGGCATTAGTTCCGACGGCGCCATTACGCTGGCCGGACATCTGCAGAACCCCTTGCAATGGACGTCTGAGACGCCTAATCTCTACCAGGCCGTCTTCCGCCTGAAGAACGGGCGGCGCACCTTGCATGAGTACCGTCAGCGCTTCGGCTTCCGCACCATCGAGGTACGGCAGGGTGACGGTTTCTACATAAACGGAGTGAAGGTGCTCCTGAAAGGTGTGAACCGCCACACCATCTGGCCTGAGACGGGGCGCACCATCAGTCCGGCGGTAGCTCTGGAGGATGTAAGGCTGATCAAGGAGATGAACATGAATGCAGTTCGGATGAGCCACTATCCGCCCGACAGCTATTTTCTGGACTACTGCGACTCGCTGGGCCTTTATGTGCTGGACGAACTGGCCGGCTGGCAGAGCAAGTACGACACACCTACAGCCCAACGCCTCGTAGGCGAGATGGTACGGCGCGACGTGAATCACCCCTGCATCCTCTTCTGGGATAACGGCAACGAGGGTGGATTCAATACCGAGGTGCGAGGCGACTATGCTGTCTGGGACCCTCAGCATCGCCACGTACTGGAACCCTTCAGCCAGCTGGACGGCGTTGATACGAAACACTATCCTGGCTTCGCCCATTCGCTGACAGCCGTCTCGGAGGGCAGTCTCATCTATATGCCTACAGAAAGCCTTCACGGTCTGCACGACGGCGGTCACGGAGCAGGACTCGAGGACTACTGGGAAACCTTGCGCCAATGGAAACTCTATGCCGGCCAGTTTTTGTGGGACCTGACCGACGAGGGTGTGATCCGCCACGACCGGAACGACACCCTTGATGCCAAAGGCAATCTGGGTACAGACGGCATCCTGGGTCCCCACCACGAGAAGGAGGGCAGCTTCTACACCATTAAGCGGGTCTGGTCGCCCGTTTTTGTCCGTCGGCCCAGGCTTGATGCTTCGTGGGACGGCACGCTCGCCATAGAGAACCGCTATCACTTTACCGACCTTGCAAAGTGCACGTTCACCCTTGGTCTGACGCGCTATACCGACCGCTTAGACTTTGCTGTCCAACGTGCTGACAGCTTCGCCCTGCCTACCATCAACCTGAAACCCGGCGAGGAAGGAAACCTTCGTCTGCCATTGCCAGAAGACTGGAGGGACTACGACATGCTCCGGCTGACAGCCCGCGACGCCAAAGGGCTGGAGATTTGCACCTGGCAATGGCCCATCGTAACTGCAGGCCGGATGGCAAGAA
>JAFZPY010000150.1 GCA_017552475.1 Bacteroidales bacterium
CACCTTGATGACAAGGGGACGGTCCACATCTCCGATGATGATGTTCATGCCGGAGAGACGTATTACCTCGTGGAGCTGGTTTTTACGCTCGTTGATGCATCCGTAGCGGGGCATGAACGAGCGGATCTCCTTGCGGCGCTCCTGGATACCCTGGGGCAGATACCGTCCGATGGCGGCTATAGGAGTCTCGGGGAGGTATGGATATATCTCTGAGTTGACAAACAGAACTTTTTTTGCGGACTCTCCCATGTTGTGTCTTTTTATAGATTGAACAAAGGTAACAATTTTTTTCGGAATTCTTGTAATTTGCACTATCTTTGAACCCAAATCGGCATGTTCCGTATGGCAAAAAGAGAAAACTCAATAGTGCGCCGAAGGCTCGTCAACGCTTATCTCTCATCGGTGATAAGCATTTCTTTGGTACTCCTTCTCGTGGGCGTGGCGGCCATGCTCCTTCTCAATGCGAAGGGCGTGTCCGATTACTTCAAGGAGAATATGCAGGTGGCTGTCATCATGAAGCAGGAAGTGACTGAGGATGAGGCTGTGAAGTATCAGGAGTCAATCGATTCGCTGCCTTTTATCCGTACCACTGAATACATTTCCCGCGAGCAGGGCATGAAGGAGATGTCCGATATGCTCGGCGATGACTTCCTGAGCGTCTTCGAGACCGCGCCGGTGCCCGTTTCCGTGGGCGTCAACCTCCGCGCAGACTATGTCTCTTCCGATAGCATCGGAGTGGTGACCGCCCGTCTTTCAGAAAGTCCCCTCGTGGAGGAAGTCTCCTACCGGATGTCCCTTGTGGATGCGCTAAATGCAAATCTGCGCAAGATTTCCCTTGTGCTCGGCGTGTTTATACTTCTCCTCCTTTTCATCTCATTCGTGTTGATCAACAACACGGTGCGTCTCAATGTGTTCGCCCGCCGTTTCACGATTCATACCATGAAGCTTGTCGGTGCGACGCGAGGGTTTATACGTGCCCCGTTTATGGTGCAGGCTGTATTCCAGGGCCTTTTCGCTGCGACCATCGCCATCGCCATGCTGGTGGGCGTGTTGTTTGTCATCCGCTCTGAATTCGAGCAGTTGTTTGAGATTTTCCGTCTTGATTTGCTTCTGTATGTGATTGCCACGGTGGTGTGCAGCGGTCTGCTGATATGCCTTGTGAGCACTTATTTTGTCGTGAACAAACTTGTCGCCCTCCCGAAGGACGAGCTTTATTATTAGTATATGGTTAGTTATAGCAATAAGAACGAGTCTTCCGAAAAGGCCGGGATGGCTATTACCCGCAAAGGGTTGTGGCTTCTTCTCGCGGGCTTTCTCGTGATGGTGCTCGGATATATCCTTTTGTCCGGCGGCGGCAGTGATGATCCGCAGGTGTTCAACTATGCTATGTTTGACTTCAGGAGGCTTGTCCTGGCTCCGGTTGTCATTATCGCCGGCATCGTGGTGGAGATTGTCGCCATCATGAAGGTTTTCAAGAAGGAGGAGAAGTAGAATGGAGTGGTGGCAGTCGATTCTTCTCGGGATTGTTCAGGGATTGACAGAATTCCTGCCGGTGTCCAGCAGCGGTCATCTGATGATTACAAAGGCTATTCTCGGCGTGGACGGCGAGGGCTTTCTGGATTTCACCGTGCTGGTGCATCTCGGCACCGTGTGCAGCACTCTCGTGGTGTTCAGGAAAGAGATATTGTCCCTTTTCGCGGGGCTTTTCAAGTTCAGGTATAATGATGAGACCGATTATGTTTTGAAGCTCGTCGTCTCAATGATTCCGGTTGCGTTTGTCGGGCTTGTGATGAAGGATTTTGTCGAAGGGCTCTTCGGAGAGTCGCTTTTTGTGGTGGCTGTGAGCCTTGTCGTGACGGCGATGCTGCTTTTTTTCTCGGACCGCGTTTCCGCCGGACGCCGTGCTTTGAAGGAGCAGGATGCCGAAGGGCCCAGGAACGGGATTTCGTATTGGCAGGCGTTTGTCGTCGGAATCGGTCAGGCGTTTGCTGTGGCTCCGGGCCTTTCGCGCAGCGGTACTACCATTGCCGTGGGCCTTTTGTCCGGAGTGAAGCGGGAGGTGATTGCGCAGTTCTCTTTTCTGATGGTGCTGGTGCCCATCCTGGGTGAGCAGTTGCTGAGCGTTGCCGGCGGACTGTCGGAGGGAGGAAGTATATTCGGAGAGGAAGTGAGCGCTGTCAGCTTGGCGCTTGGGTTTGCGTTTTCGTTCCTGTCGGGATTGTTCGCCTGCAAGGTGATGATTGCGCTTGTGAAGAGGGCTAAGCTGATATGGTTCGCTCTGTATTGCGCTGCCGTGGCGTTGTTGATTCTTTTGCTGGGAGTATAGGTGGAAGGGAAGCGTACATATTTCGTGTCTGACGTGCATCTGGGGCTGGATGTGAAGGATCCGGCCGCGAGGGAGGCGCGTTTCGTGGAGTTCCTGCGGGGAATACCGAGGGAGGAGACGGAGGCGTTGTACATGCTGGGAGACATCTGGGATTTCTGGTATGAGTATCGCGACGTCGTGCCGAAGGGGTATGTGCAGGTGTTCGCGCAGCTTCAGGATTTGATGGCATCTGGCGTGAAGGTGTATTTCTTCAAGGGCAACCATGATATATGGACATACCATTATCTGCAGGACATGGGGATTGAGGTGCTTAGTCAGCCGCATGTGGTTGAGATAGGAGGTAAGACGGTGTGCATGGGACATGGCGACGGGCTGGGTCCGGGTGAGCATCTGTATAAACTGATGAGATGGACTTTCCATAATCCTGTGTTCCAGTGGATGTTTTCGCTGTTGCACCCATGGCTGGCGTTCCGGATCGGGACGGGCTGGTCTAAGAGCAGCAGGCTGGGGAAGAGCCTGGAATATACGTTCCGTGGTGAGGATGAGCCTCTGTATAAATTTGCCGTTGAGCTGTCCCGGCAGCGGCATATTGATTATTTCATTTTCGGACATTTCCATTGCCGGGTGGATATGGAGCTGCCGACAGGGGCGCGTCTTCTGGTGATGAAGGATTGGATGGAGGGAAGCTGCTATCTGTATATTTCAGGTACGGTGGGATGGGGCGGTTCCGTGAGAAATATCGAGTAGTAGAGGGCATCGAAAGTACCTTCGTTCCACATTTGTATAAGTTCTTCAGTCTCGCGGTCGACGCCGTCGGGGTCGTAGGATGATTTCAGGTCGCTGTTGAAGAGTTTGGCTATGCCTTGCCAGAAGCCGGCGGCCAAGCCTCCTTTGTAGTCCTTGATGATGTTGTATGACGAGCGGTGTACTTCGCGGTCGATAAGGCGTATGAGCAGGGACCCCTGGGAGTAAGACATTTTTCGGAGTACGCCTTCAAAATCCCTGATGACTTGCTTCTGGAGACCGTCGACGTAGCGCTGGCGGCGGATCTTTCCCATGTTCTCGGCGGCTATCGTGCTGTCGGCGATTTCAGAGAGGCGTGCCGCTGCCTGGGCATAGACATAGACGCGGGGGAAGTTGTAGACGAGGCGGTAGTATTTGCGCCATTCCTTGGTGTTGCCCCTTCTGGGGTGGGCAAAGACCCATGTAGGCTCGATTGTGTCGAAGTAGAGAGTGTCCCCTTCCACGACCTTGACCATGAGATAACCGCCGGCCGGGCCGTTGTGCTCGCGCACACGGTATTCGGCGGCTTTCCGTTCCATCTGCTGTTCGGCGCGCTTCATGGCTTCGCGGATGTGATTTTGCGCACCGGCGGGGATGACGGTCAGGAAGGCCAGGACTGATGTCAGGAAGATGTGTCTCATAGTCGGGTATTGTTACTTCATAAATCGAGCCGCACGGAGGCTTTCATGTCTTCGTGAAGGATGTGTCGGGTAGGTGCTGTCGGCCCATGTCGAAAATTGCGTTGTATTTTTTGAGCCATGTATCGTAAGTCGCTGAATTTACCTATAGTTAGGTGATGATTTTTTTGGTCGAAAAAGTTGAATTATTTTTGGAAAAGTATTTGTTTTTCGAGGATTTTTTGTAACTTTGCAATCCCAAAATCAGGGCGAAAAGCACCCAACCAGCTGAGCCTCAATGAGTTAGGGAAACAAGGAAAAATTTAAAAGTAATACGACAATGTTACAACCTAAGAGAACAAAGTTTAGAAGGGAACAGAAAAACCGTATGAAGGGCAATTCCCAGAGGGGAAACCAGCTCGCATTCGGTTCTTTCGGACTCAAGACCCTTGAGAACTGCTGGATCACAGCGCAGCAGATCGAGGCTGCCCGTCAGGCTATCTCACGTCACATGAACCGTGAAGGTCAGATTTGGATCAGGATATTCCCCGTGAAGCCGTTCACCAGAAAGCCTCTGGATACCCGTATGGGTAAAGGTAAGGGTGATCCTCAGGGCTTTGTGGCTCCTGTCACCCCTGGACGTATCCTTTTCGAAGCTGAGGGTGTGCCTGTAGCCGTTGCCAAAGAGGCTATGCGCCTTGCAGCCCACAAGCTCCCTGTCGCTACCAAGTTCGTGGTACGCAGAGACTATGTCGAAGAATAATTTAATGGAGGAAAGTAAATGAAAGTATCAGAAGTACGCGAAATGTCTGTAGCAGACCTCCGCGACCGCATCGAAGTCGAGAAGAACAACCTCGATACCATGAAACTCAATCATGCTATCTCTCCATTGGAGGATACTTCAAAGTTTAAGAAGACCCGTCAGGATATTGCACGCATGATCACTATCCTTGCCGAGAAAGAGAAACAGAACTAAAGAGTAATGTCTTATGGAAAGAAATCTTCGTAAGGAAAGAACAGGAGTTGTGGTCAGCAACAAGATGGACAAGACCATCGTCGTGGCGGTAGAGACCCACGAGAAGCACCCTATTTACGGTAAATTCGTAAAGAAGACCACTAAGTTCTATGCACAGGACGAGAAGAATGAGTGCGGTGTAGGTGATACCGTCCGCATCATGGAGACCCGTCCCCTGAGCAAGACAAAGAACTGGAGATTAGTAGAAATCGTAGAAAAAGCTAAATAATAGTATGATACAGCAGGAATCACGTTTATTGGTGGCTGACAACAGCGGTGCAAAGGAAGTACTCTGCATCCGTGTGCTTGGCGGTACCCACCATCGTTACGCTTCTGTAGGCGACAAGATTGTCGTTGCAGTGAAGAGTGCTATCCCTGGCGGCGATGCCAAGAAAGGTACCGTCTCAAAAGCTGTGGTAGTACGTACCAAGAAAGAAATCCGCAGACCTGACGGATCTTACATCCGTTTCGACGACAACGCCTGTGTTCTCCTCAACAACGCCGGAGAGCTCCGCGGCACCCGTATTTTCGGTCCCGTCGCCAGAGAGCTGCGTGAGAATTATATGAAAGTCGTTTCACTGGCACCGGAGGTCCTTTAATAAAGAGTACGATTATGAAAAAGTTACATATAAAGAAAGGAGATACCGTTTTCGTCAACGCCGGTAACGACAAAGGCAAGACCGGAAAGGTCCTCACCGTATTCCCGGAAAAGGATCGCGTGATCGTTGAAGGTATCAATATGGTATCCAAGCATACCAAACCCAACTCAAAGAATCCGCAGGGCGGTATTGTAAAACAGGAGGCAGGCATCCACATTTCCAACGTCCAGCTCATGGACCCTTCTACCGGCAAGCCCACAAGGGTTGCCATGAAGGTCAATGCTGAAGGCAAGAAGATCCGTGTCGCCAAAAAATCCGGAGAGGAGATCAAATAATTATGGCAAAGAAGACTAACAACACTGCCGCGGCTGTCGAAGTACCCGCAGGATATGTACCTACTCTCAAGAAGGTATACAAAGAGGAGATCGTTCCCGCTCTGGTGAAGCAGTTCTCTTACACCAGCGTGATGCAGGCTCCCAAGCTCGTTAAGATCACCATCAACGAAGGTGTCGGCGATGCAACACAGGACAAGAAACTTGTGGACGAGGCTGCTGAAGAGCTCTCTGCAATCGTAGGTCAGAAGGCCGTCGTTACAGCTTCCCGCAAGGATATCTCCAACTTCAAACTCCGTAAGGGCATGCCCATCGGAGCCAAGGTTACTCTCCGCGACGTGAAGATGTACGAGTTCCTCGAGCGTCTTATCCGTGTCGCTCTTCCCCGTATCCGTGACTTCAACGGTATCTCTGAGAAGATGGACGGCCAGGGCAACTATACTCTCGGTATCAAGGAGCAGATTATCTTCCCTGAAATCGATATCGACAAGAACCCCCGCATCCACGGTCTCGAGATTACTTTCGTAACTACAGCCAAGACCGATGAGGAGGCACATGCCCTTCTCAAGGAGTTCGGCCTGCCGTTCAAGAAACATAACAATTAAACTACAGAAGATGGCAATAGAATCAATGAAAGCCCGCGAAGTAAAGCGCGCGAAACTCGTAGCCAAGTATGCCGCCAAGAGACAGGCTCTCAAAGAGGCCGGCGACTACGCAGCTCTTGACAAGCTTCCAAAGAATGCTAGCCCTGTACGTCTGCACAACCGCTGCTCCCTCACCGGACGTCCCAAAGGATATATGCGTGCCTTCGGTATCAGCCGTATCCAGTTCCGTGAGATGGCTTCAGCCGGTCTCATCCCGGGCGTAAAGAAAGCAAGCTGGTAAGATATTATAATTATTAACAATAGGATATCGGGCGTCTTCGGACGCTGGAGTTTCTAACAAAAAACAAATAAAAATGACTGATCCCATTGCAGATTATCTGACAAGAGTCCGCAACGCTTACCTCGCCGGTAAGAAGATCGTGGAGGTGCCTTCATCCAACATGAAGCTCGCTATCACCAAGATCCTTTGCGACAAGGGTTACATCCTCAGCTACAAGGTTGTCGAGGGTGCTCCCTACAACACCATCAAACTCGCCCTCAAGTATCATCCCCAGACCAAGGCCGCTGCCGTTAAATCAATCGTGCGCGTGTCTACTCCCGGTCTCAGGAAGTACGCTGACGTGAAGAACATGCCCCGCGTTCTCAACGGACTCGGCATCGCAATCCTCTCCACTTCCAAGGGCGTCATCACTGACAAGGAAGCCAAAGAGCTCAATGTCGGCGGTGAGGTTATATGTTATGTATACTAATCAAAACACATTGAATAATGTCAAGAATCGGTAAATTGCCTGTAAGCCTTCCGTCCAAGGTGAGCGCAGAGCTTCTCCCTGGCAACGTTGTGAAGGTTAAAGGACCTCTCGGTGAGCTGAGCCAGAAAGTTGACGCAGACATCACCGTCACAATAGAGGGAAACGAGATTAAATTCACCCGTCCCAACGATCTTCCCAGATTCCGTTCCATGCACGGCCTCTACAGAGCGCTCGTTCATAACATGGTAGTGGGCGTATCCGAGGGCTTCACCATCCAGCAGGAGTTTGTCGGCGTGGGTTACCGCGTTGCAGCTCAGGGCCAGCTCCTCTCCATGTCAGTAGGTTATTCCCACGACATCCAGATCATGCTTCCCGCAGAAGTAAAGGCTGAGACCCCTCAGGTGAAGAAAGGTGAGAACCCTATCCTTATCCTCAAGAGCGCCGACAAGCAGCTCGTAGGACAAGTAGCAGCTAAGATACGTTCATTCCGTCGTCCTGAACCTTACAAGGGCAAGGGTATCAAGTTTGTTGGTGAGCAGCTCCGCCGCAAGGCAGGCAAGACTGCAGCCGCTAAATAATAGGAGGACCTAGTTATGGCATTGAATAGAATTGAAAGAAGAAGAAGAATTCATTACCGCATCCGCAAGCATGTCAACGGCACTGCTGAGCGTCCTCGTATGGTGGTCTTCAGAAGCAACAAACAGATCTACGTACAGGTCATCGATGACGAGCAGGGTGTAACCCTCGCCGCCGCCTCTTCCAATGACAAGGCTCTCGCAGCTGAGTGCAAAGGCAAGAACGGCATCGAAGCGGCAGCTATCGTCGGCAAGGCCATTGCAGAGCGTGCCCAGGCAAAAGGCATCTCCACCGTGTCATTCGACCGTGGCGGTTACCTTTTCCATGGTAGAGTTAAAAGTTTGGCAGACGCTGCCCGTGAAGGCGGCCTCGTATTCTAAGATAAAAGACTATGGCAAATACAAACGTAAAAAGAGTAAAGACATCTGATCTTGAGCTTAAAGACAGACTGGTAGCCATCAACAGGGTGACCAAAGTTACCAAGGGTGGCCGTCACTTCCGCTTTGCAGCCATCGTCGTCGTTGGTGACGAGAACGGTGTCGTAGGCTATGGTCTTGGTAAGGCTAACGAGGTCACCGCAGCCATCGCCAAAGGCGTTGAGGATGCAAAGAAGAACCTTGTCAAGGTTCACATCATCAATACCACCATTCCCCACGAGCAGGAGTGCCGTTTCGGTGGTGCAAGAGTGTTCATGAAACCCGCCGCTCCCGGTACCGGTGTAAAGGCCGGTGGTGCCATGCGCGCCGTATTCGAGTCAGCCGGTATTCAGAACGTCCTTGCCAAATCCAAGGGCTCATCCAACCCTCACAACCTCGTTAAGGCTACAATCGCAGCTCTTACCGAGATGAGGGATGCTTACACTGTAGCTGGACTCAGGGGTGTTCCCATGTCCAGAGTGTTTAACGGTTAACCAAGGAGGAAGAGATTATGGCAAAACTCAAAATTACCCAGGTCGTCAGCAAGAATGGCGAAACCAAGAGGCAGATTGCTAACCTTAGATGTCTCGGTCTCCGTAGAATGCATCAGACTGTTGAGGTTGAGAAGACTCCCATTACCCTCGGTATGCTGGAGAAAGTTCATCACCTCGTAAAGGTTGAAGAAATAGACTAAGGAGGGATAAACGATGAAACTTGAAAATTTGAAACCTGCAAAAGGTGCAACTCACAACTCCAAGAGAGTAGGTCGCGGTCAGGGTTCCGGTAAGGGCGGCACAGCCACCCGTGGTACCAAGGGTGCTCAGGCACGCGCCGGTTACGAACACAAGATCGGTTTCGAGGGCGGCCAGATGCCTATCCAGAGACGCGTTCCCAAGTTCGGCTTCAAAAACCCCACCAGAGTGGAATACAAGGCTGTCAACGTGGCCACCATCCAGGCTCTCTCCGAGTCTCTCGGTGTTACCACATTTGACGTAGATACATTCATCGCAGCCGGTATCGCAGCCAAGGGCGAGCTCGTAAAGGTGCTCGGCAATGGTGAGATTTCCGCAAAGGTTGAAGTATCCGCAAACGCCTTCTCCAAGTCAGCACTCGCCAAACTCGAGGCTGCCGGTGGTAAAGCAATCGTAATCGAATAAGAACCGCGATGAAGAAATTTATTGAGACAATCAAGAATATCTACAAGATTGAAGAGCTTCGTACCCGCATAGGGTATACGATGCTCCTCATCTTGATCTATCGCCTCGGATGCTACATCGTGCTTCCCGGCGTGGATCCCGGAGCTCTCGCCAACCTTCAGGACAAGACATCAGAAGGTCTCGTCGGCCTCCTGAACATGTTCTCCGGCGGCGCTTTCGGCAATGCGTCCATCTTTGCGCTCGGTGTGATGCCTTATATCTCGGCATCCATCGTGGTTCAGCTTCTCGGCATGTTCCTTCCCTATTTCCGCAAACTTCAGCTTGAGGGAGAGAGCGGCCGCAGAAAGATGAATCAGATCACAAGGTATCTGACCATCTTGATTCTCTGCATCCAAGGCCCTGCATACCTCGTCGGCATGGTTCCTGACTATGCTATCGTGGGCGGCAGCGGATTTGGCTTCAAACTCATTTCAACCATCATCCTCATGGCCGGCTCAATGTTCGTCATGTGGCTTGGTGAAAGAATCACCGACAGGGGTATCGGCAACGGTATTTCCATCATAATCATGATTGGTATCGTAGCCCGCCTTCCTTATGCGCTCATCGCTGAAATCGGCCAGAAGCTTACTACAAGCTCTGCCGGCGGCGCCCTGTTCCTGATTATCGAGTTTGTTATCTGGTTCTTCGTTCTCGCAGCGGCCATCGCCCTCGTTCAGGCTGTCAGGAGAGTTCCTGTACAGTACGCCAAGAGAGTGATCGGCAACAAGCAGTACGGCGGTGTACGCCAGTACATCCCCCTGAAGATCAATGCGGCCGGCGTTATGCCTATCATCTTCGCCCAGGCCCTTATGCTCTTCCCCATGCTCTTCGGCCAGTTCGAAGCTACAAGGGGCATCGCTGCAGCATTCAGCAGTTATACCTCACCCT
This sequence comes from Bacteroidales bacterium, assembly GCA_017552475.1. GTDB lineage: Bacteria > Bacteroidota > Bacteroidia > Bacteroidales > UBA932 > Cryptobacteroides. The sequence goes on from JAFZPY010000150.1 coordinate 10,103, forward strand.
GGTATAACATTGTATTCGGACTTCTCGTCATCGTCTTCACATACTTCTACACAGCTATCACCGTCAATCCGACCATGATGGCAGAGGATATGAAGAAGAACGGTGGTTTCATACCCGGAGTGAAGCCCGGTAAGAAGACTGCTGAGTATCTTGACGACATCATGTCAAAGGTTACTCTCCCCGGTTCCTTCTTCCTCGCCCTCATCGCTATCATGCCTGCTTTCGCAACGGTTTGTGGTATCAACAACCAGTTTGCGGGCTTCTTCGGCGGTACATCACTGCTGATCATGGTAGGTGTGATCCTTGACACTCTCCAGCAGATTGAAAGTTATCTTCTGATGCGTCACTATGACGGTCTCATGAAGACTGGCCGTCTGACCGGACGCTCGGGTATGTAGTCCATAGACAGTAAAAACAAAAGTCAGAGATATGGTAAGGCCAAAAACTGAAGAAGAGATTGAGCTGCTTCGAATCAACGGTCAGCTGGTGTCCCGGACACTGGCGGAGGTCGGTAAGATCGTCGCCCCTGGTGTGACAACTCTCGAGTTGGACAGGGTGGCTGAGACCTTTATCCGTGACAACGGCGCAATTCCCAGCTTCAAGGGTTTTGAAGGCTTCCCCTCAGCTCTCTGCATCTCGGTCAACGATGTTGTGGTTCACGGTTTTCCGTCGGACTATGTCCTCAAGGAGGGAGACATCGTATCCGTAGATTGCGGTACTTTGTACAAAGGATACAACGGTGATTCGGCTTACACTTTCCCTGTCGGGGAAGTGGATGCCGAGACCCGCAAACTCCTCGACGTTACGAAGGCTTCGCTCTACAAGGGCATTGAAGCAGCTGTGGCAGGCAACAGGACTGGCGATATCGGACACGCGGTGCAATCGTATGCGGAGTCATTCGGCTTCTCAGTAGTACGCGAGCTTGAAGGCCACGGACTCGGAACCGAGATGCACGAGGATCCAGGCGTTCCCAACTATGGGCGTCAGGGTCACGGCACTAAGCTCCTTGAAGGAATGACCATCTGTATCGAGCCGATGATCTGCGCTGGCGGAAGAGGTGTGTACCTTGCAAGAAATGGTTGGGCAGTGCATACTTCAGACCACAGGAACGCGGCTCATTACGAGCTTACGGTTGTTGTCCGAAAAGGCAAGGCTGAACAGCTCTCTACCTTTGATTTTATTGAAAAGGACGGTAATATTAAATTTTAAAGTGAAATTCCAATGTCTAAACAAGTAGCTATCGAGCAGGACGGAACTGTCATTGAGACCCTTCCCAACGCGATGTTTCGCGTCGAGTTGGAAAACGGTCATATCCTCCTCTGCAACATCTCAGGGAAGATGAGAATGAACTTTATCCATATCCTTCTCGGAGACAGAGTCAGAGTTGAAATCTCACCTTATGATTTGACAAAGGGAAGAATTTCTTTCAGATACAAATAAAACTATCGCAATATGAAAGTCAAGACATCCATCAAGAAGCGCAGCGAAGATTGCAAGATCGTCAAGCGTAAAGGTCGTCTCTACGTGATCTGCAAAAAGAATCCTAAATTCAAGATGCGTCAGGGATAATATTCAATTGTATAACAAATTATAACAGATAATTATGGCAAGAATAGCCGGTGTTGATTTACCGAACAACAAAAGAGGAGAGATAGGTCTTACCTATATCTACGGAATCGGCCGCAGC